>JAFGPJ010000015.1 GCA_016936275.1 Sedimentisphaerales bacterium | reverse complement strand
GCGAGCGTGGCGGAATTGGCAGACGCGCAAGGTTTAGGTCCTTGTGTCCTTATGGACGTGGAGGTTCGACTCCTCTCGCTCGCATTTGACTGTTAGACCAAATGGAGTGAACATGTAATGAAGCACAAAAGAACAGGAGTCGTGCTTTATATATTGGCCATTCTTCTATGCGTTTCCTGCAGCCCTGTTTCACACGAAGAAAAATCCGAACCATATTCAGCACCGGCAACAGCAATATTAGGTGCATTTGAAAGAGAGGTCACTCTTCTCGAAGATCGAATTGCCGACCTGAAAGAGCATCAAATCGAGGGAATAAGATTCGTCACCGGCAAGCAGCACGGTAAGAACGTGGTAATGGTCTGGACGGGCATCGGCAAGGTCAACGCAGCGATGACCACCACGCTTCTCATCGAGTACTTCAAACCTGAACAAATAATCTTTACCGGCATCGCCGGAGCAGTAAATAACGAACTTCGGCCAGGCGACATTGTGATCGCGGAAAAGACGGCACATCACGACATGGGAACAATATGGCCGGAAGGTCTCTTCGTTAAGGGTGTTAAAAGCCGGCTTGACGGCTTCGAAAATCCTGTCTTTTTCCCGGCAGACGAAAAACTTGTTACTTTAGCCCAAAAAGCCGCCGAGCGAATCGGTATGCGACGAATTGAAACAGTAACAGGTCAGAGAAAACCGAAAATCATAACCGGCGTGATAGTCACGGGCGATTCGTTCATAGCATCGACCGAAAAGTGTGCTGAATTGCGAAAAAAGCTCGAAGCCGACGCCGTCGAGATGGAAGGTGCTGCCGTTGCCCAAATTTGTTACCAGCGTCAAATCGACCACCTCGTGATTCGCAGCATAAGTGACAGCGCCGACGAGGGTGCCGTAACAGACAAACAGATGTTTTATATATTGGCAGCGAAAAATTCCTCCGATCTCGTCGCAGAAATGATCTCGCTTTTAGACTCGGATCTTTCTATCGAAGAAGGCAATGAAAGTCAAAAGTCAGGAGACTAAAAATGCTCAGCAAACATTTCAAACTCGAACGCAGGCATACCAGCATCAGAATCGAGCTAATAGCGGGACTGACAACGTTCCTGACTATGGCATATATTATCGCTGTCAATCCGGCTATTCTCAGTGCAACAGGAATGGACAAGCAGGCTCTGGTCGCCGTGACATGCATTATGAGCGGCGGCTCAAGTATAGCCGTTGGCTTGCTCGCAAACGCACCTATCGCGATGGCGCCGGGGCTGGGACTCAATTCCATCTTCGCTTACCTGGTTGTTTCCGAAAAGATGGACTGGCCGACCGCTTTGGGAGTCGTGTTTATCGCCGGATGCTTCTTTTTGATATTGACCGGCCTGGGACTAAGACGCCGGATCGTCGAAGCTATACCAACGTCTTTAATCTCGGCTATCGGAGTCGGAATAGGATTATTCATTACCTTTATAGGTCTGCAGGATTTGGGCTTGATTGTCAACAGTGAAGCGACGCTGGTCGGAGCAGGTACCTTGAGCCCGAATGTCCTGATTGGCATACTGGGACTGCTCGTGATGGTCTATCTGGAGATTAAAAATGTGCCGGGCTCGCTTCTGGCCGGAATTGTCGTCGCAACAATCGCAGCGATTATCTTCAGGCGGATTGAGTTGCCCGGGCAATATGTCTCGTCGAGTCTCGATATAAACCCCATCGCCTTCAAGCTCAATATCATCGGCGCTTTGAAATGGGGCTTTTTCGGCAGCATTTTCACATTCATGTTCATTGACATGTTCGACAGCATCGGCACGCTTGTCGCCTGCTGCCACAAGGCGGGGATGGCCGATGAGCAGGGCCGAATCAGAGGCATGGACAAACTGCTTGGAATCGATGCCATAGCCACGATTTTTGGCGCCTTTCTGGGCACCTCACCAACTACGGCGTACGCCGAATCCGCGGCTGGTATCGAACAGGGCGGACGAACCGGCCTTACCTCACTGGTCGCAGGGATTTTGTTCCTGCTGGCATTGCTGTTCGTGCCCATCGTGGAAGTTGTACCGAAATACGCCACGGCACCCGCGCTGGTTATGGTCGGTCTTTTCATGGCCAGGGAAGTCAAACGCATTGATTTCGCGAACATGGAAGAGGCCTTCCCCTCATTCATTATCATGGTAATGATAGCATTGAGCTACAGTATCAGCACGGGACTGGCCTTCGGTTTTGTCTCGTTCACCCTGATAAAAACAGTGCTGGGCAAGGCCAGAGAAATAAAACCTGCCATGTGGGTAATCGCAGCTCTGTCCGTATTGTTCTTGTCTATAGATCAGGTTCCCGCCCTGATCGAGTACCTGAGGTCTCTTGCATAGTGCACATAAAAGGAATACTAAGTAAATAGTATGGATTAAGGATTATGAAACGTAGCATCGGAAATTTTCTTATTATATTAAGCATTCTCTGTGTGGCGGCAACTATCGTCTGGTTTGGATCGGGACTCGCGGACATGCCGGAGAATCTAAACGAAGATGACCGCACCATGCTCATTGCCATGTCACTATTTGCCATTGTACTGCTGGCGCTGGAATGCACGATTTTTCTTTACGGACGATACCTGCGGCGGCGTTATCCGGCAGAAGTACAGAAACAGAAAAAATCCCTTCGCAAAAGGTGTTTATTACCTTTGGCTGTTTCTCTGGGATGCAGTATCGCGATAACGATTTTCATCTTTTTCCCGAAAAAAGGAATGTTCGAGATAAAGGCACTGGGTTTCGTAATAGGCCAGCCTTCGGTGCTCGCCCAGCTCATCTTCGGCGGACTTATGGGGATTAAGCTTGGCGGGGATGTTACGAAACATGCAGTAACAATTACTTTCAATCTGATGTATTATCTGATCTTGTTCTATCCCGGTTTTCGTATAGTGACAATGGACCGGAATGCTGAAGTAACAAGCTACAGACTGATGAAAACGCTTCTGATAATTTTCGTGGGCATACATATCCTGATGGGATTCGTCATGGCCATGCTGGTCAGAGCATAGCCGGCTGGTTTATTAAAATGGCAAAAACCATTTCAAACAAATTGAAAGATCCCAACATATGAAATCTTGCATGAATATACAAAAAGTTCTTATCATAATGGTGCTAAGCATTTGGTTGTACTCGCAAGCTGATGCATCACTTGATGCGGCGTATTGGTCCGATGACCATATTGTACTACGATCAATACCAATTCCATTGGCGGAGCGCCCGGGGAATGTGTATTTGGAAAAGGAAATTGTTTATGTAAATGTTCCTGCTGAAACACCGAAAGATGCCAAAAGCTGGCGTGTGCTGGATGATAAAGGCCGGATAGTACGCAGCGGCGTGTTTGCCGAAGAATCCAACGCCCTGCCTTCGCAGATTCGATTAGAGCAATTGCCTGTCGGCTGGTATAGAGTGGAATTTCTCGACCAGCAGCGTTCGTGCCTGCACTGGACAACGGCGGCCGTGCTGCAAAAGCTCGCTGCGCCGGTGCCGCAGGATTCGCCGGTATGCGTCGATTCAGCTACGGCATGGTTTGCAAAAGACCGGCCTGATGACCAGGCAAGGCTTGCATCTCTTGCCGCCCTGGCCAGCGTGAACTGGATTCGCGACCGGCTTACCTGGCGAGAGCTGGAACCGATGCCGGGGCAATTCACCAAGACTGCAACCACATACGATACATCAGCCGCGATCCAGGCCAATTATGGATTGAAGGTGCTGCAGGTCTTTCATTCGACGCCGGACTGGGCATGGGACACCGAACTGGACGGCGAGCACCCATCGGGACGGTTCGCCCGGGACTTGCGCGATGTTTATCGATTCTGCAAGGCAATGTCAGGACGATACAAAGGTCGCGTGCTTGCATGGGAGCCGTGGAACGAGGCGAACGTCAGCACGTTCGGCGGCCATACCGTCGATGAGATGTGCAGCTTCCAAAAGGCCGCCTACCTGGGTTTCAAAGCGGGTGACCCGGATGTCACGGTCTGCTGGAATGTGTACACAACTGCTCCCACGCCCCAGCACACACAGGGCCTGCTGGACAACGAGGCGTGGTCCTACTTCGACACATACAACATCCATACGTACGACTGGGCGCACGATTACGAAAGGCTTTGGGTCCCCGCCCGGCAGGCGGCATGCGGCAAACCAATCTGGGTCACCGAAGCTGATCGTGGCTTAAAGTTCGTCGGCCCTGAGCCGTGGTGCGAACTGTCGCGCGAGGATGAAATCCGCAAAGCACGTTACATAGCCCAGTCTTACGCATCCAGTCTATACGCTGGCAGCATTCGACACTTCCATTTCATCCTTGGAAACTACCACGAGGGATACAACGGCGTGCAGTTTGGACTGCTGCGAAAGGACATGACGCCGAGACCGGCATACGTCGCGCTGGCTGCGGTCGGACGATTATTGGCCGGGGGCAAGTGCCTGGGACGATGGGCCGTCCCGGACTCTGACGATGCGTATGTAATCGCGTTTCGTGCCCGGCCGGATGGACTTCAACGGGACGTGCTCGTAGCCTGGGCGGAAAAGAAAGTGGACTGGCCCGGCCGAGCCAAGACAAAAGTCCCCTTCTCGCTGCCTGAATCGTGGCAGATTGAGGCAGTTTTCGATTATATCGGGCGCAAGCTCGACGAAATGCCCGCCGAATTGGGAGGCGAAGCCTTGTTCATCGTCCTTCCCGCCGGACAAACCGACAAGGTGAAACTAACGAGTCTAAATCGCTCCGAGCGGCGAGAAGACAACGTCTGTCCCATTGTACTCCAGGTGCAAATGCCGCGAAGTGCCAGCATGAAAATCGAGCCGCTGCCGTGGTCACAGGGCTTCGAATACCAAATCGATTCTGACAAGCCTTATCACCTGCGCATGTTCGCATACAACTTCTCAAGCGAACTGGTAAAAGGCACAATCCGGGTCACAAACAAACCTTCCGGCTGGACGCTGGATAAAGAGACATGGAACATATCCATCGAATCAATGCAGCGTGAACTATTCGAGACAACAATAACCATCCCGGCAGACCAGGACGGCATGCTGCAATTAACAGGCGATTTCGGCCCGGCAGGCAAACCAGTCCTCGCATTCCGACTGCACAGCAGGAAAAACTAAAACTCTGTCGAAAAGTTTCTTCACGACATCTCGATAATGCTGCCCTCTCATCCAGGTATTGAACCGATCTCATCTCTTATCTTGATGCCACGCTCATTAAGTCATTATCAAGACTGCCCGGAACAAAGTTATACAAACAGGCTCTTAGCGAGGTCGAACAAGCATGATACAATACGATACAAGTCACGGAAATTTTTTTAAATTTCACTTGATATATAACATTTAATGTCGTATAATACCCACCAAACAATAGTTTGTAGTTTATAATTCATTGTTCGTAGTTCATCGATAATATCACATGGAACAAGGCGGAAATCAGAAAATCAGCGAATCAGGAGGTAAGATATCAGGTAAACAGGGTATCAGGATTGAATATCGAAATCAGAAGTGTTTATTCGTGTTCAGCCCGTGAGATGGGCTAAGACATTATCTCGTGGGGTAAATTCGTGGTTTTTATAATGATACTGATTTGAAAAAACAAAGCCAATTTTCTAAAGGGCGAACGAGTGTAAGTGTATATATGAAAGAGGATTATGCTAATATTTAACAGGTTTGGCAGCGAAAAAACAAAGCCAATCAAAGCCAATTTGGAGGTTGATTAGAAGTTTTCCACGATAGCGGCGGTGTGGATTGTCAGCAGCATTAGGTAGTCCAGGTCGCCGAGGGTGTAATATCGCTCCTTGCCGGCGTTATCGAGGTATAACACGCCGAAACAGCCGGACAGGTCTATAATTGGGGCTATCATAGCAGAGTATGTTTTGCCCTGCTGCGAAGTTACCCTGGGAAAAAGCAGAAATTCCTGGTTTTCGATGACATGGGAGATTTTCTTATGCAATTTAATGCCGTCCAGCTCCAACATGCCGCCCTCGGAATTTATGCCGGCATGAAAAGTCATCGGGCCTTCGGGCAAGGCTCTCATGGCACACCATCTATTATGCGCCCGGAACTGCGTCAATGTAATTACCAGCAGTGTTTTAAGCACTTCATCGGGACCATTGGCTTTGCAGATCGACTCGGTGGCCTGCATAAAATCCTTAACCCGCATTGCCGGCAGTTGGATATCGGGAGCACGCTCGACACCGGTCTTTCGAACGATAATCTGACGTGCAGGCGCCGCCGAAGCCGGTCTGGAACCACGGGTAGCTGGCATAAGCGTGTCTTCCAGATTAATATGTTCGCCGAGGTCGGCATCGAGCGTGACTTCGATCTCATAACTTCCGATTGTAATACGGTCGCCGCTCTTGATTGGAAGCTTCTGAATTGCTTTGCCGTTCAGAAATGTTTTGTTCGCCGAATCCAGGTCTTCAAGAATCCACTCACCGTCCTGAGCGGTGAAGATTGCAGCGTGCTGTCTCGAAACCGCCCTGTCGGGGAGAAAAATCTGGCTGTGCTCATGCCTGCCGATGTAAACAGGCCCCCTATCGAACCGAAAGTCATTGACGGTTTGACCGTCTTTTTTTACAATCAAACGCATCTGCTTTCCTTACTATACACCATTTCTATAAATCTATACGTATATCACCTGATATTTGTTTGGTCCTATCGGGCAAACGGGGACTGCTCATGGCAAGCCAAACTAATCGTCTTTTGGGCCCTCGACCCGTTCTTTGCGGGCCTGGTCTTGCTCAAGCAGCTCCATCGCCTGGCTGTCCTTCAGGTGCTCCAGCTCTATCATAGACTCGACATCCTCGGTCCGAAGAATGCCCGTTTTAACCAGTATATTCATTGCTTCTACGGGGCGTTCTTTGATGGCCATGCATTCGATCGAGTACTGAACCATTTGGGCTTTGAAAGATGCCGCAACGAAAATGACCGCCAAAATAAATAATACCAATGCCAGCAAAAAGTTACGATGGGCCAGACCATATAGAGCCGCGATTAGTAAACCGACGCCGGTCATAACCAGCAAACCATTCTCTGCGTGGGCCGCTTCGAGAGATTCTTTATTGGTAAAAAAGTTGCTATGCCGCAAAACGTTGTACGCAGCCGTCCTTCGCTTAGGAGCAACTCCAAGTGCCTCGCCTAGGTATATAGTAGGACTTGAAGTGCTTTCAGCAAGATCTCTGATGCCACCGGACTTATCGGTGACACGAAAGAACCAGCCAACCAGTAGATGATGGACGGGCATGACAATCGTATGGTGCAGAATATAAATGGCCGATCCGATGACAACGACCGCCAGAATGGCGAGGCTTGGATGCAAAGCATCGATCAGAGTTTTTACTTTAGCCGGAGCAAAACATGCCGCACAGACAACCAGCAGAAAACCGCCGTAAGAAAAGCAAAGCAGTCGTGAAAATCCGAGACCCAATGATGTTATCGTTTTGTTCATCTTGCATCTCTCCTTCTGAAAAAAATCTGCCTGAATGTCGCTATATAAAGTTCTATAATCTCATAAGAAAAATAGCATTGTTCAGTGAGAATGTCAAGATTATTTCAAGGTCGTTTCAGGAAATCCTGAACGGACGCCATCAGATTGATATCGCCGCTCAATTCGCAGGTAATTTTTGCTGGAAATGCCTTTTTAGCTTAAAACGCCAACTCTTCGATTTGCTCTGCGCTGATCGCTATATTGTAGATGCGAACGTCGTCGATCAGGCCCCAGAAGAAAGCCGCTGGATCAAGCGTTTTATCGACGCCAATGTACAGACCGCCATCGGCGGATTTCAACGGATTCTGAGCGGCTGTGTCTTTGGCGACTTCTGTGCCGTCCACATAAAGGGACCTGTACGAACCGTCCCAGACAAAACCGATATGATGCCACCTGCCGTCGGTGATTGCGGATTCCGAGACAAGAGGCTGCGGGCCGAATCGTCCGTTGGCAGGAGGAACCAGGCCCGTCATAAGCATGCCGAGCGGCAGATCCGCACCCAGCCATGTCTCGCCGGTTCCGGCGCCGTCGGCCTGAGATATAATAAACAGCCCAGTGACATCACTCTTGATCCACGCAAAAACACTGAATACACCACCAGCCGGGTCCAGCACAAAACCGGTGCTCATATAATCGTCAATACCGTCATACTGCAGCGCCCCGTCTTTTTTCCCGCCGGCGAATTGCCAGACCGGTTCGCCGTAGACTGTTCCGTGATTGTCACTGACACTGTTTTTCGCTATACCACCTTCCTGCTCATCCAATTTCCAATATGCTTCCAGAGTAACCGGCAGAACATCCTTCAACCAATAGTCCGCCAGAACAGCCAAATCCTGAATATCGACTCTGCGGTCGCCAATAGGTGCTGGACTTATATCCACCGACGATTCATCCCGGCGCCAGTATTGCGCGAGTCTGGCAAAATCCACCATATCGACCTTTTCGTCGTCGTTAAAGTCAGGAATAATCGATGCCCCTTTTACCCGCATTCGCAGACTATAAAGCGAGTTTTGAGCGGTAATAAAGAGCACATCCCTATCTTTGCCGCCGAAGGTGACATTAGCGGTCCAGCTCTCAGGTACGGCTATATGCTCGATCTCCCGGCCGCGAGGATTGAAGACGGTGACTCCATCGCCTGTCAGGTAGATATTGCCCCGGTTATCGATTGTCATGCCGTCCGAACCCATCAAGCAAAAGAGAGTTTTATTAGAAAGTCTGCCATCCGTATTTATGCGATATACGTAAGTCTTCCCTGCTCCGATGTCCGCTATATAAAGCAGCTTGTCATCTGGCGTGCCAATGATCCCGTTGGGCTGGACAAGGTCGGTAGTGACACGGACAAGCCCGCTGCGGTCGGGCGGCAGGTAGTACACGTGCTGACCGTCCTGCTCTATGGGGCCCCTATCCCAGTAAGTTCTGGAGTAAAACGGGTCCGTAAAATAAATGCCGCCTTTGCGATTAACCCAAAGGTCGTTGGGGCCGTTCAACTTTTTGCCCCCGTAATCCTCAACGAGCACCGTCACCCGGCCCTGCATATCGATTTGCCAAAGCTCGTTATTAAGGTCGGCACACGCCAGCAGGTTCCCATCTTTATCGAAATACAGCCCATTCGCCCTTCCGGGATTTTCATGAAACACAGACAGCTCGCCGTCCACCGACCAGCGATAGATTCGATTGTTAGGCTGGTCTGTGAAGAACACGTTCCCGGCGGCGTCGGCGGCCGGCCCCTCTGTGAATCCGAAACCGCCGGCAAGTCTTTCCAGTTTTGCATCGGCAGCGATTACACTTTGTCCGTCAGCGGCGAGGGATTCGACAGTCAACATGAGCAACAATACCATCAAGCCAAGAGGTCTTATTCCGCACCTTCCTTTCCGTATCTTATAGTCTCACTCCGCCAACGCCCCTATTTCCTCAGTGCTCAAGGCTGTGTTGTAGATATGAACATTATCAATCAGACCAGAGAAGAAAGCGGCTGCATCAAGGTTTTTGTCGGCGCCGATATATATGCCTCCGTCGGCGGATTTCAGCGGACTTTGAACGGCTGTGTCTTTGACGACCTCTGCGCTGTCCACATAAAGGGCCCTGTACGAGCCGTCCCAGACAAAACCGATATGATGCCACTGAGCGTCGGTAATAATCGATTCCGAAATGAGCGGCTGTGGAACGAATCGTCCTGCGGAAGGAGGAACCAGGCCAGTCATGAGCCGGCCGAGCAACGGATCGGCGCCCAGCCATGTCTCACCAGAACCTGTGCCGTCAGCCTGAGAAATTACTTCCTGTCCGGCAGTACCACCTTTAATCCATGCAAAGACACTGAACGGGCCATTAGCCGGATCCAGCACAAAATCAGCGCCCACATAATCATCGATCCCATCGAGCAACAATCCCCCGTCTATCTTGCCGCCGACGGGCTGCCAGACCGGGTTGTTATTGAGCGTGCCATGGTTTTCGCCGGCGCTGTCATGGGCGATGTCACCTTCTATCTCGTCGAGCGCCCAGTGCGCTATCAGCGGCGAATACTCAGGCCAGTGATCCGAGCTAATCGACTCGCCTACGGTCAAAACCATTGCCGGGCATTGGGCCAATTCGGCAAATCTCTGCGCATCGGCTATAGTGCCGACGCTCTGTCCCCAGTGGTAAGGTATGGCCAGGTCGGGCTTTATATATCCTGTAGCCTCTGCCGCTTCGGTCGCGTTCATTGTGTACGTGCCGCCGGCAGGAAGGAAAGCCACGTCGATGTCACCAAGTGTTTTCATCTCCTCGATTAAGTCCGTATCGCCCGCAACGTAGATACGTTTGCCGCCAAGCTCGATGATGTACCCCACCCAGTTGTTGGATTTGGGATGGTTCGATTTATTGATATTATACGCAGGCACGGCCTTGATGGCGACAAAGACAAATTCGATTGTTTGGCCGGGAGCTATGGTCTGTCCGCTGCCGTAACTCTGGACTACATCCGGCGGGGCAATAAATTGCGTCTGAGCATTGGAAACCTTCGCGATATCCGAAGGCGAATAATGGTCGCCGTGGGTATGAGTGACACAAACCAGCGTCGCATCGTTAAGCGCTTCCGGCACTCTCTCCGGGTCCACATATACGATACAATCATCCGTCCAGACCTTGACAGTCGAATGACCCAGCCACTGCACGTAAACGATTTGTTCGGCGCCGGCCAGCGACTTGCTCGCTTCAGCCGTGCCGCCGTATGCTCCCATATTGATTCTGCCGCCGTTAGGCTCAGGCTCATCTCCAACCGGACTATTCGGATCACCGACGTCAATACATGGGCTGGTGACATCATCCACAACCCAGCTTTCGCTGACCGGATCCCACCGCCCCGCCTCAGACTTCAAATGATAGTCACCGTCAATCCAGACAGCATTCGGATCGTTCGGCTCCACAATAATGTTCGGATCGTTTACATCGGCCCATCGACCCGTGTCAGCAAACAATGGATCTGCGTCATTATTGCCATCACCCCATATTATGGCTTCACACGGATCATATACGCTATCTTGATCGCTTTGAATGTTGCAGTAAACAATGTTTATCAGAGAACCGTCATTATTCCATATTTCATTAGCTCCACTCCCAAAAATGCAATTAGATATTTCTAAATTACTCGGTAAATTTTCAGAGGAAGATTCACATGCCAAAGAATTTCCGCTTGCTGCTGTATTTAGAACAAAGGTACAATTCTTCAGAATTGGGTTACTAACGACGTTATACATTGCCCCGCCCTTTCCACCAAACAATCCACCAGCATTGCTTCTACTGGGTGTTACGTAAAATGTTCGCGCAGTGTTCCCGCTGAAAATGCTTTTAGTTAGTATGAGATTACTTCCTGAGTTGTATATCCCACCGCCATTCAACGACGAGTTTGCAATGAATATGCAATTAGTCAAGGTTGGACCACTATTGTTCTTATTGTACATTCCGCCACCGTCTACGCCAGCGGAATTTCTACTGAATTTGCAGGAAGATAGTATTGGATTGCTGAAATGATTGGTCATACCACCTCCATAGTTTTCTGCCGAGTTCACACTAAAGGTGCAATTATTTAAAGTTGGATTACTTTCCGAATTAGACATTCCGCCACTCATTTCTGCACGGTTATAGGTAAATGTGCAGTTAGTCAGAGTGGGATTGCCTTGATAGTTGTCCATGCCGCCACCAGAGATTGTCGCAGAATTACCACTGAATGTGCAATTAGTCAAAGTTGGATTACTTTCCCAGTTCGCCATCCCGCCACCGCTGCCGGATAGAGCAACATTCATGTTGAAGCTACAATTGGTTAGAGTAGGATTGCTATTGTTTTCATTGTACATCCCGCCACCATCACTGTGGTCACTAACGTTTTCGGTAAAGATGCAATTGGTAAGAGTGGGGTTGCTATTGTCTTCATTGCATATTCCACCTCCATAAAAAGCCTGGTTCCTCGTGAAGGTGCAGTTAATTAATGTTGGATTTCCGGATTTATTGTACAATCCGCCGCCTTTGCCGGATTCAGTAACATTCATATTGAAGTTGCAGTTGGTTAGAGTAGGATTGCTATTGTCTTCATTATATATTCCGCCGCCATAACGCGCCCGGTTCCTCGTGAAGGTGCAGTTAATTAATGTTGGACTTCCAGATTTATTGTATACTCCTGCACCTTTACCAAAATCATAATCTTCAGGCTCGTGCGAAATACGCTGATCATTGCCAGACTTGATAGTAAAGCTATCCAAGATAGAAGTTGAATCGGTAGCGCTGCCTGTAATGACATGATAGCAGCTATCTAGGACGCCTGAAAAACCGACATCTCCACTTAGGATAGTTTCATATATTTCGATATCGCGAGCATTGGGATCATTTGCTTTAATTCCTGCATAGCCACCGGTGATGGTCACGCCATTAATAAGCTGGAACGTCGCCTCGCGGTTACCGGGTATCTGAATCAACCCCTGGTCCGGCCTGTAGATACCCTGAGCGACTCGGATTTCGACTGGCTTTTCAGAGTCGTTTGCATCGACTAGGGCATCCTGAAAAAATGTGTACGCATTCTCCCAGCTTGAGCCGTCATTTGCACCGGTGGCATCATCGTCAACGTATATTGTTTTACCGAAAGTGGAAGTACACAGCGCGGCAAATACAAGTATTGATGTTATTAAGCAGTTTCTTTGATTTATTCTTACCATTGCGAACTTTCCTTTCCACTCTGAGGGCTATTTAACGCACATTTTCTCCTCTTTTTGTATGCCACCGATTGTGCTGCGAATCTATATTTTATGATACATTTTTAGACTTGATTGTCAAGACAAAACTATATAAAAGGCTCGGACAACAGACAAACAGGTGTATTTGTGTTGGCATTCTTATGGATTTTTACGTAAAATTCGAGTTCAAGTTGATTATCTGAAACTGAAAGGGCTATTAATGTTTAAGTACATGCTGGTTAGTTTGATGCTGATTGTCTCGTTTGACGGTGTTGCTTTCTCCGGCGATACAAATATCCGTGTTGTCGATAAGCCTGATGCCAAAGTGGGCAACGATTTCTATGTCGGCAACCGTGCACCGTTGATACCGAGTCCCCTGATTAAACTGCCGGTCGGGGCGATTGAGCCGGAAGGATGGGTACGCAGGCAGCTCGAATTGCAACGGGATGGATTTCACGGGCACCTGACCGAAATCAGCCAGTTCCTAAAGAAAGAAGGCAACGCATGGCTTAGCCCGGCGGGCGAGGGCGACCACGGCTGGGAAGAGCCGCCCTACTGGCTCAAGGGATTCAGCAACTGCGGCTACATCCTCGGCGACGAACGCATGATCGCTGAAACGAAGATATGGATAGAAGCGGCGTTGGCCAGCCAGAAAGAAGACGGATGGTTCGGGCCGGACAAAGGCAGAAAAGGGGCGGCAACAAGATTAGAGGGCCGGTCGGACCTTTGGCCGAACATGATTATGCTCTTCTGCCTGCAGGATTACTATGAGTTCACCGGCGACAAAAGAGTCATCAATCTAATGACAAACTATATGAAGTACCTGATGACCGTGCCGGAAGATCAATTCCTTGTAGGCTATTGGCCGAAAATGCGAGGAGGCGACCTGCTTTACAGCGTGTACTGGCTATACAACCGGACGGGCGATAAATTCCTGCCGGAGCTGGCCCAGAAGGTACACCGACATACCGCCGAATGGGAAAAGGACGTCATAAACTGGCACAACGTAAATATGTCGCAGGGCTTCGGCGAGCCGGCAACGTTTTATATGCAATCGAAAAATACGAACCACTTGCAGGCGGCCGAACGAAACTGGCAGAAGATACGTAACATTTACGGCCAGGTTCCCGGCGGGATGTTCGGCGGCGATGAGAACTGCCGGGAAGGATATACAGACCCGCGACAGGCGGTCGAAACATGCGGCATGGTCGAAATGATGCTCTCGCACGAGATTCTGCTGACTATTAGCGGCGATATAAAATGGGCCGACCGCTGCGAGGACGTGGCG
Source organism: Sedimentisphaerales bacterium (assembly GCA_016936275.1). Lineage (GTDB taxonomy): Bacteria > Planctomycetota > Phycisphaerae > Sedimentisphaerales > Anaerobacaceae > JAFGPJ01. Next base: position 5,340 of record JAFGPJ010000015.1, on the reverse strand, counting down.
TTCAACTCACTACCGGCGGCGTTTACCGCCGACCTCAAGGCTCTGCATTATCTGACGGCGCCGAATATGATTCTCTGTGACCGGCACAATAAATCGCCCGGTCTGCAGAACGGCGGCCCGATGCTGCATTTCAATCCTCACATCCATCGCTGCTGTCAGCACAATACCGGACACGGCTGGCCATATTACGCCGAACATTTATGGCTGGCAACGTCGGGTAACGGTTTAGCAGCGGCTCTCTATGCTCCGTGTAAAGTTAAGGCGAAGGTGGGAGACGGCACTCAAGTTTCGATTAAAGAAGAAACGAATTACCCATTCGATGAGAAAATCAGCTTCACTATTACGACCGGTACATCGGTCCGTTTTCCGCTTTATCTGAGAATACCCGGCTGGTGCAAAAATCCGGAAATTACAATCAACAACAAAACCTTCAAAGCGACCGGCCCGGGATTGTACATAGAGATTAATCGACAGTGGGCCGACGGTGATGAGGTAGAGCTTGTCTTGCCGATGCAAATATCGCTGCGAACGTGGACCAAGAACAATAACAGCGTCTCCGTCGATCGCGGGCCTCTGACCTACTCTTTGAAGATAGGCGAAAAATACATCCGCGAAGGCGGCACCGACAAATGGCCGGCGTGGGAAATCCATCCTACGACGCCGTGGAATTACGGATTGTTGCTGAACGAGAAAAATCCAGCCTCGTCCTTTCAGGTAGTAAACAAAGACTGGCCCAGCGACGACCAGCCTTTTCAAGCTGATGCCGCCCCGATAGAGCTCCGCGCCAAAGGAAAAAGAATACCAGAATGGCAGAAAGACCATCTTGGGCTGGTCGGCAAGCTTCAGCAAAGCCCGGCCAAATCCGATGAGCCAACCGAGAACATAACGCTTATCCCGATGGGCTGCGCTCGGCTGCGGATTTCGTCGTTCCCAACTATCGGTTCGGAACCCGATGCTCACCAGTGGAAGCAGCCGCCCAAAACAATTCCGGCAACAGCATCGCACTGCTGGGAATCCGACAGCATCGCTGCCCTCAGCGATAAAGTTCTGCCGAGAAGCTCAAACGACCATAGTATTCAGCGTATGACATTCTGGCCACGTAAAGGCACAATAGAATGGGTGCAGTACGATTTCGAAAAGCCTATAACATTTTCCGGCTCAGCAGTCTATTGGTTTGACGATACAGGCAATGGCGGATGCAGGATTCCGAAGTCATGGCGATTGCTGTACAAAGACGGCGATCAATGGAAACAAATATCAAAAACTGGTAGTTACGGCGTAGAAAAAGATAAATTCAACAGAGTAAGGTTCGATCCGATGAGAGCGACAGAATTACGCATGGAAGTACAATTACAGCAGGATTTTTCCGCCGGTATTCTCGAATGGCAAGTTGACACAGAGTAAATATAAGAATAATATAGCCCGCTAATATGGCAAGAAATAAAATTACAATAGTCGGAGCCGGCAACGTCGGCGCAACAACCGCCCATATCGCGGCAACGAGACAGCTCGGCGATATCGTTCTTATCGACATAATTAAAGGCCTATCCGAGGGCAAAGCTATCGATATCGCCGAAGCAGCACCCGTGCAGCTTTATGACTGCAACATCGTCGGCACCTGCAACTGGAAAGAAACCGCCGGCAGCAATATCGTTATTATAACAAGCGGCCTTCCCCGCAAGCCCGGCATGAGTCGGGACGATTTGCTTGCAAAGAATGCCGGGATCGTCAAAGACGTCAGCGAGAAAATCGTGAAATACTCACCCGACAGCATAATAATTGTAGTGTGCAATCCGCTCGACGCGATGGCTTATACCGCCAGCAAAATTACAGGTTTCGCCAAGAATAAGGTTATAGGTATGGCCGGCGCGCTGGATTCGGCACGCTTTAGCTGCTTTCTTGCCGCCGAGCTTGGCGTGAGCGTAGAGGACGTGAAGTGCGTACTAATGGGGGGCCACGGTGACGATATGGTTCCTTTACCCAGATTAACATCCGTCGGTGGAATACCGGTTACGGAACTGCTCGACGAAGATAAAATCGCCGAACTGATTGAGCGAACTCGAAAAGGCGGCATAGAAGTAGTAAACCTGCTCGGATACAGCGCTTATTACGCCCCAGCCGCAGGGACGGTAAAAATGGCCGAGGCAATACTTAAAGACAAAAAGACCGTCCTTTCCTGCTGTGCTTACTGCAAAAACCAATATGACGCCGGGGGATATTTCATCGGCGTTCCGGCCATTCTCGGCAAAAACGGAGTCGAAAAAGTTATCGAGCTCGATTTGAACAAATCCGAGCGCACCCAGTTCGACAAATCCCTCGCCCACGTCAAACAGCTCGCAGCAAAGATTGACGAGCTTATATAAACAGAAAAATTCTTCCGGTTATTTCTTGCTATCTGTTGGATAATGGTGTATTCTTTTGGGTCTTTAGGGATATTGGATGCTGTACAAGAGGTTCGAATGGAATTGAGCAAGATACCATTCCAATGCTACTGATAAACTTCAAAAAATACTTGGACCTTGCTGTCAAATAACAAGATTGAGGAAATACGAATATGCCTACAAATATAGAAACCTTCGTTAAAACGTTAGAATCAGAAGGTGTGGATGCCGGCAGGAAAGCCGCCATGAAGATTGAGGCCGAGGCCAGAGAGAAGGCAGACAAAATTAATGCCGAAGCCAAAGAAAAGGCGAATCAGATAATTGCCGAGGCACAGGCCGAAGCCGAAAAAGTAAAGGTCCGAATGAATTCAAGTTTGCAATTAGCTGTACGTGATACTATTTTCCTGCTTCGTGAAAAGCTTAGCCAGCAGCTTAAAGCCATACTGAAATCAAATGTTGAAAAAGCCCTTAATGATGAAGAAACACTTGTGCACGTTTTACGCGAAGTAATCCCAGCTTATGCAAAGGCCCATACAGAAAATAAACTTACTACGGAGATCAACATATCCGAAAAAACAAAAAGCAGGCTGTTAGAAACTTCACTTAGAGAGCTGGCACATTCACTTAAGAATCAGAACGTTCAGCTTGACATCAATTACAACCTGGCTCAAGAGGGCTTCGAATATAAAATAGAAGGTTCAACCGTAGAAGTAAGTACTGACTCCGTAACATCTTTGCTGGCGGATATGATCGACCCCAGCCTCCAGCAATTCCTTGTGAAAGCAGCTAATGATAAGGATTAAGACGACATAGTAGATTTATCAGCTTTCACGACAGAACCAAAGAGAATAATGAGTAAGCTTCATCGATACGATTATTTATTAAGTGTTCTTCCGACGCTGGAACCGATCGGTAGTATTCCTCCATTGAGCAAGCAAAGTTTTTTGGAGCAGGTTATTTACTCGAATGGTCCCGTCAGTACGGTAGAGGTGCTGCTTCTAAGCGATGATCTCATACAATATCAGGCATTGCTGGCGGAAGAAATCGAACAGGCCCGCATCGATTTGGCCGTTCTTTCTCTTGATAAGGCCGAAGACGAGTCTGTTTTGCCCGATTATCTTTTACCGAAAGAAACAACGGAAGAACAGCAACAAGAGCAAAGCATGCGCATGTCCGTCGATGCAATCTGGGAACGATATTTCCATCATGCTGCTTCTGTAGCAAAACGCACTCAAAGCGGCTTTTTGAAAGCCTGGATCGGATTCGAAGTTGGTCTTCGCAATGCCTTGGCTACAACTCGTGCTCAAATGCTCGATTTAGAACCCGAAGCTTATCTTGTAGCACCAGAACTGGCTGACAAGAAAACCGACTATCAGCACATCGTATCCGAATGGTCGGGAGCTTCCAATCCCCTGACTGCCCTTGGAGTGCTGGACGAGGCAAGATGGGACTGGTGCGAGCAACACGGCGGCTGGTACAGCTTTCACGCTTGTGAAATTGAAGTATATGCAGCAAAACTGATGCTCCTGCATCGATGGAGGAGGATCTTAACCGAAAAACAACAAAGCAACGAGGCAGGTTTAACTTAAAACTGATTACATAAAACAATGTTAGTATCGCTTAATAGTGAGGAAATAACGTGATAGGACAAATTAAAGCCGTCTTTGGAAATATGGTCGTGGCCCAGACCAAAGATCGAATCGTCAAGAACTCAGTGGGTCATTGCGTACGCAAGGACGGGAAAAAATTATTGTGCGAAATCATCCGTGTTCGCGGTGATTCGGTTGATCTTCAAATATTCGAAGAGACTCGCGGTCTGAGGGTGGGAGACACGGTAGAGTTTCAGGAGCAAATGCTTTCTGTCGTGCTGGGGCCGGGCTTGTTAGGCCAGATATTTGATGGACTTCAGAATCCACTGCCGGAGCTGGCTGAACAGGTTGGTTTTTTCCTTGAACCGGGCAATTACATTTACGCTCTCGATAGAGAACGTCAATGGGACTGGACTCCCAAAGTTCAAGCAGGCGCCGTGATTGAGGCGGGAGACACCATCGGCAGCGTTCCGGAAAGCATATTCGAACACAATATTATGGTACCTTTCGGCTGGGAAGGCCAATACACGGTTAAATCTGTTGCCGAATCAGGCTCATATCCCATCACAAAAGAAATTGCTATCCTGACCAATTCTTCGGGCAACGAACACCCAGTAACCATGGAACAAGTCTGGCCGGTTAAACAACCGCTATGTGTAACCAAGAGGCGATTGCTTCCAAGTAAACCGCTGGTTACAAGCGTTCGCATCATTGATTCGATGTTCCCGATTGTTCAGGGCGGCACGTATTGTATTCCGGGACCTTTTGGTGCCGGCAAAACCGTATTGCAGCAGATTACTTCAAGGCATGCCCACGTTGATATCGTAATAATTACTGCCTGCGGAGAACGGGCTGGTGAAGTTGTCGATACGATTAGAGAATTCCCTAAACTGCAGGATCCGCGGACAGGCAAGAGCCTGATGGAGCGAACAATCATAATCTGTAATACCTCGGCAATGCCTGTAGCTGCCCGCGATGCATCCGTATATACAGGAGTGACATTAGCCGAATATTATCGTCAGATGGGTTTGAATGTTCTGCTTCTGGCCGATTCGACAAGCCGCTGGGCACAGGCAATGCGTGAGATTTCAGGGCGTTTGGAAGAGATACCCGGTGAGGAAGCATTTCCCGCTTATCTCGAAAGTCGTATAGCAAATTTCTACGAACGGGCCGGAGCTATTGAGCTTCGTGACAAACGCATAGCCTCAGTTACTATCGGCGGCACGGTCAGTCCCGCCGGAGGCAACTTCGATGAACCTGTTACTCAGGCAACGCTTAAAGTTGTCGGTGCTTTCCACGGACTGAGCCGCTCCCGAAGCGATGCACGCCGTTATCCCGCCATCGATCCGCTTGATAGCTGGAGCAAGTAT
>JAFGPJ010000130.1 GCA_016936275.1 Sedimentisphaerales bacterium | reverse complement strand
TTTTTTTCAGGCCTCCTCTGGAGTTATAAAGTGACACAAGTGATAAGAAAAACGTTGCTACTATGCCTGGTTGCCGGCCTGGCAGTACTATTTGGTTCTGCCGACATTGCCGCCGGTGCAGACGATTCAGAAAATAACAACATCCTCCAACCACAGGGATTAGAATACACCGGCGTTTATGCTCTGCGCCAGTTGGATCCAAACCTGACCGGCGAAGGTGTAAAGCTCGCAGTAATCTCCAGAAGTTATACATATATCGACGATGAACCGCAAAACGATTATCGACCCGACATCAGCCACAACTGCTTTAAAACGAGCCAGTTCGGTTTCAAAGACCAGCAAAAGCTACTGCCAGGAGTCTCCCCGCATTCGACAGCGATCTGTTCGATACTGTTCGGTGAAGATCCCGGCGCATTTCATCCCGAGATAGGACATTTTTTTTACGAAGGAGTAACACCACAAGCCAAGGCCGATATTTTCGAATTCTGGCATTTTATACGCAACAACGTATTTACACAGATTCCGCCCGATGCGGACATAATAACCGCCAGCTTCGGCTCTCCGTTTGAGCATCCCTGGACAAGAGGCATCGAATTATTGGTGGAATCTTACGGCATTGTCGTCGTGGCAAGTATAGGTAATGGAGACGACGCTCACTCCCCCGTCTTCTATCCGGGCGCCGGAGCCAATATAATAGGCGTTGGTGTGGTCGATTCGGTAAACACCGAAGACCTTGCTACTAATTTAGCTCATTTCGCCCTGGCTTATCCTGAACATTCCAGCACGGGACCGACCGACAACGGGCGATGCAAGCCCGACATTGTCGCTCCCGGCAATTGTCTCGTAGCAGTGCTCAATGATCCCAACAGCTACGAACCAACAGGTAACGGATCGAGTTTTTCTACGCCTGTTGTCGCCGGAACAATAGGGCTGCTCGTTCAAAAAGCCAAGGAAAATCCTGAACTGAGTCCCGCCGTCTCGCCAAACGGCGGAAACAACGTTATCAAGGCTATCCTGATGAATTCCGCGACCAAGCTACCCTACTGGCACAAAGGCAAACTCCAGACCTATGACGACTATGTCTCACCGCTGGATTACGCACAAGGGGCCGGAATGCTCAATGCGGTCGGCGCCTATGAGCAATTAGTTGCGGGCTCATACAAACCGGGTAATGTCCCAACAACCGGCTGGGACCTGAATCTGTTGGATAAAATCCAGATGCCTCTGAACACTTATGAAATCCGTATCGATGAGCCGAATGATAAATTCATTACCGCCACGGTTGTATGGAACAGGCACTATAACACCGAATATCCTTTTGAGCCGGCGCCGGAAAAAGATTGCGATCTCCGACTTGAACTCTGGGCGACCGAACCGGATAATCCCAACAAAGATGATTTGCTCGTTTACAGCGACAGCAAGATTGACAACGTCGAGCACATCCACATCGCCGCGGAAGCCGGCTATACAAACTACAAAATTATCGTTTCATTCAGCAACATTGAAAATCCCAAAGAACCTGCTCTTAACCAGCGCTACGGCATAGCATGGAACGTCCAGAGCAGACAGGAAACCGACGATATATTCTGGTATGACATGAACGCCGACGGCATCGTCAACGAAGCGGATTTTCTCATTATGCTTAATAACAGCACTAAATCTCCGGATAGTTACTTAATCGGCGATATCAAATCCAACGGTGTAATAGATGCAAACGATTTAGGAGCCATTTTAGATAACCAGAACCGTCAGGCCGACTGGCTGACAAAACAAGAAGACAAAGCCAAATAATATAAGCACAAAAAGGCCATCCTGCTCCAAAGCAAAAGCCACACTCGTAGGAGGTGACAAGAATCAGAAAAGAAAAACAAGCGAAGCTAGTTCTTACCGTCCTCCATAGTAGGATACCCCACGTGGTATTCTATCTTTTGATAATACTCCCGGCAACCTGCCCCGCGCAAGAACCGTGGAAATTTATCGTTACATGCGATTCCCGCGGTTCGGACAATGGTATCGAAGCCATCATTCTGGGCGAGCTTGTAAATGAGATACTGGATCAGGGTGTCGATTTCATGCTGTTTCCCGGGGATCTGGTCTCCGGATATGCGTACATCGGCCCGGCGGGATTCGAAGCCGAACTCCGGACATGGGTCGATATGATGCTTCCGGTTTATAAAGCCGATATCGGCGTATATGTCTCTCGCGGCAATCACGAAGTTATGGACGTCTGGGGCTATAGTATTAGGCCCAATATCGATCCGGACGATAACCACGCAACGCGGTGGCTCAACGTTTTCGGCAATGACCTTTATCCAGAACAAAAGTTGCCTGATAACGGCCCAGAATCAGAGAAATACATGACGTATGCCGTGACGCATAAAAATGCCTTCATCATTTCCCTCGACCAATACGCCGGCATTAATCATGATGACGTCCATGTAGTGAACCAGAAATGGCTCGACACTCAATTGGCCGCCAATACCAAACCGCACATATTTATTACCGGCCACGAACCTGCTTTCAGAGCACTACATTCTGATTGCCTGGACAACCGGCCGGCTGAGCGAGATGCATTCTGGGCAAGCATCAGAAACGCAGGCGGCCGAACTTATTTAACCGGTCACGACCATTTCTATGACCACGCCCGCATTGACGATGGTGACGGCAATCCGGACAACGACGTCCACCAGTACATCATCGCCACCGCCGGAGCGCCTCTATATACCTGGTCACCATCATACGATGGTGATAACGGCCCCTATACCGTCGAGCAAATCAACCACGTTGAAAATTATGGTTACGTTTTAGTCGAAGTCGACGGTCTTAACGTTACTCTAATATGGATGGAACGCCACACAATTGATCTGACGATTCCAGGAATATATCAGCCCGCCGATTTCTGGAGTTACTCCGTTACTGGCGGGCCTATCATCTTATCACCCAATGGAGGCGAAAACCTGGTTGCAGCAAGCTCATACAATATAACCTGGAAAACACAGGAACCGGCGGAACTGGACACAGTGACAATCGAGTATTCCAGCGACAATGGCCAAAACTGGAATGCGATTAACACAGTGATAAATACCGGCTCATACACCTGGGACCCGCTCCCTGTCGCCGATTCTAATCAGTGCCTCATCCGCATCAGCGATCCGGCAAATGCCGCTGTCAGCGACACCAGTGACGAAACATTCACGATATTTCACTGCCAAAAACAGCTTACAGGCGACCTGAACGGCGATTGTTATGTTAATATCCTGGATATTGCAATTTTAATGAATAACTGGCTCGAATGTGGAAATCCATTTGATGCTTTGTGTGATTGAAAAGCATCGGTTAAGCTTTTCCTGATGACTATATGAATAAGTCATGAAAATATGTTAATATTGTGAGATTTTTCGCACTTTCTCGCAGAAACTATTGAAACGAATTCGTGTTCTGAACGTCTTAAATACAGTAACTTCAAGTGTACACGGGCAATCCCGGACACGGCCATAATCACTGCTCAATCCGGATGGCCTGAACATCAGTGAGTGAGGAAAGGTATTATGCAGAAATATACGAGAAATTTACTCGTACTTGTAATAATTGCATCTCTGATAGGCTCCGTAAATGCTGCGGAAATTTCTCTTGTTATCAACGAGTTTATGGCCTCCAACAACAATTATATCCGGGATCCCCAGGGACAGCACGACGACTGGATAGAGATTTATAATTTCGGCACCGACGCCGTTGACACAGGCGGCATGTACCTGACGGACGACCTGTCCGATATGACCAAATGGCAAATACCAGTAAATAATCCTGCTGCTACCACAATTTCCGCCGGCGGATTTCTGCTGATATGGGCCGACAATGACACATCCGACGCCGGGTTTCACGCAAATTTCAAGCTCGACGCCGCCGGTGAGCAAATCGGTCTGTTCGACGGCGATGGTATAACTGTTATTGACAGCATTTCTTTCGGCGAGCAGGAGATGGATAGGTCCTACGGCCGCTATCCCGATGCCGGCGATGACTGGCTAATCTTTGGTTTACCCACCCCGTTGACGAAGAACATTAACGTATTTATCGGTGGTATTTCTGAAGTCGAGATAAGTCACGAGAGAGGCTTCTATGATACGCCATTCTCTCTCACACTCGCCTGCGAAACAGATAATGCTATCATCTATTATACACTCGACGGCACTAAGCCGTATGAAGTCAGCGGTAGAGCCTCGAGCAGCATATTGTATACCTCACCTATAACGATTAGTGGAACCACCTGCCTGCGGGCAGTCGCAACCAAACCGGGCTTCATATCTTCGCATACTATCACGCACACCTATATCTTCCCTGCCGACGTGATAAGACAGTCACCATTGGGACAAAACCCCGGCTCAGACTGGCCGACCGGCAGCGTTAACGGACAGGTCTTTGATTACGGCATGGATCCGGATGTGGTCAATGACCCGCAATACTCGTCGCAAATGATAGATGCTATGCTCGCAATACCCAGCATTTCGCTTGTAACCAACCTGGACAACCTGTTTGATCCATCCAAAGGTATCTACGTCAACGCGTCCCAGGAAGGCAGTAACTGGGAGCGGCCCATATCGGTGGAATTACTCAATCCGGATGGTAGCGATGGCTTTCAGATCGATGCCGGCATTCGGATTAGAGGGGGATTTAGCCGTACCGACAGCAATCCCAAGCACTCATTCCGTCTGTTCTTCCGTAGCGAATACGGCCAACCTAAGCTGAGATTTCCGCTGTTCGGCGATGAAGGTGTCGATGAGTTCGACAACCTGGATCTCCGTACAGCCCAGAACTACGCATGGAGCCTGACTTCCAGTAACGCAGGCTCTAAGAATACTTTCGTTCGTGAAGTTTTCTGCCGGGACATCCAGCGTGAAATGGATCAGCCATATACACGAAGCCGATACTACCACCTTTACATAAATGGGCAATATTGGGGACTCTACCAGAGCCAGGAACGTTCCGAGGCATCTTATGCCGAATCATACTTCGGCGGCAGCAAAGAAGACTACGACGTAATCAAGGCCGACAATTACCAGACTTCTTATACCGACGGCTCAATGGATGATTGGAATGCATTATGGCGAATGTGTCAGAACGGCTTTGAGACCGACGCCGCATACTACGAAGTCCTGGGCAAAAACGCCTATGGAGCGGACGATCCCGGCCTCCCGGTACATGTTGACCTGGAGAATCTCATTGACTATATGCTTGGCATCTTCTTCACCGGCAACGACGATGCACCGGTGACACTGGGCGGAAGCCAGGCCAACAACTTCTTTTGTATCCGAAATCGCAGGCTCGAAGCCAGAGACGGATGGAAGTCCTTCGCGTATGATAATGAACACTCGCTTGGTGTTCTTCGCGGTATTAATGACGACCGTACCGGATCGGTTAGCGCCGGTGAGTCGATGCAACATTTTAATCCGCAGTGGCTGCATCAGAAACTAATGGCCCACCCTGAATATTGCATGCATTTTGCCGATCGAGCACACAAGTACTTTTTTAATAACGGCGCTCTAACGCCGGAAAATACTATCGCGCTATGCCTGAAGCGTGCCGGAGAAATTGACCTTGCCATTATTGGCGAGTCGGCTCGATGGGGCGATCAACGCTCCGACAGGAGTAACAATCCCTATACAAAGGCCGACTGGTGGGCTGAGGTCAATGGTTATCTCGTGGAGAGTTACTTCCCCAGCCGGACACAGATTGTCATCGATCAACTCAAAAACCGGGGTCTCTACACGCAGGTAGCCGCACCGACTTTCCAGATAAATGGCAGCAACAGGCATGGCGGACATGTCGCGTCAGATGACTGGTTATCGATGACCGGCGCCAACGGCACAATATGGTACACTTTGGACGGCTCTGACCCCCGCCAGCCCGGCACGGTCTCGGAAGTGGCTGAGAAAACGACTTTAGTTCCTGAGAACACTCCGAAGAGAGTATTAGTTCCATCCGCCGATATCGGCAACCTTTGGAAAGAGGCTCAGGCATTTGACGATAGTGCCTGGGATTTGTGCGAGGGTGGCCCGGGCGGCATCGGGTACGAAAGAAGCTCAGGTTACGAACAACACATAAGCCTCGATCTCGAAGAAAAGATGTATAACAGGTACACGACATGTTATATCCGCATCCCGTTTACTTACGTCGAAAGCAGCGGCGTTTTTGACTTCATGACGTTGAAGCTAAAATACGACGACGGTTTTATCGCCTATCTCAACGGCACTGAAGTTGCCCGGCGAAATTTCAGCGGTACACCTACCTGGAATTCCAACGCCGGCACAACCCACTCCGACTCGGAAGCCGTCGAATTCGAGAGCATCAATGTCTCCGACTTTCTCGACAATCTCAAGCAAGGCTCCAACTTACTGGCTATCCAGGGCATGAATGTGTCCACCACAAGCTCAGATCTACTTTTCTCCGTTGAACTGACAGCCGGCCAGGGCGCCGTCGCCGGGGCAGGCGGAATCTCGCCGAATGCGGAACCATATACCCGACCCATATCGCTGGA
>JAFGPJ010000129.1 GCA_016936275.1 Sedimentisphaerales bacterium | reverse complement strand
CGGCGGATCACATATAGAGTACGAACCATTTGAATATACAATCTTATAAAGCTTGAGACCTTCTTGTGTCCAGGCTAATGACTCATAGCTGTAGTCATGATCGTAAAGCTCACCGCTATCGAATTGCCATCGTTTGTGTGTGACGGTATCGTTTATCTGTTCGGTTCCTCCGATGCAAAAAACTTCAAAGTTTTTATGTCCATCGGCATAGGTTTGCAAATAGTTCCACGTAATTCCTTCTTTTAAAGGAACGTAATCTTTGAAATAATATCTGTTAGAGTATTCGCTTTCGTCGATTGTTGCGGCTATGCTGAACGCGGCAGTACGTGAGTTCAGCTCGGAATGTTCCGAACCCGCTCTTGTTCCTGATTCGGAATATGCTTCGAAAACATATTGTGTGTCGTCCTCCAGCCATAGACCATAGTCAAACACAAGCGTGGTTTCATCGTCTCGTCCGTTTAGTTCGACTTGCCATAGTCTTGTTTGAGTTCCTCCGTCGTCGGTGGAGAGTCTAACATAGGCAAGGGTTTCTTCAGGGTGTATGTTCGGAAATCTATCAATGTTTACGCTGATCTGTCCTGTGATATGCAGGTATGCCGGTGTTGAGCCTTTGGTAAAATGCAGAATAAGGCTTGCACCACTTCCACCGTGGACATCGTCAGCTTCAGAGGGATTGCTGCCCCATTGGGACGATGCGATGCTTGACCCGTTTGCCGTGAATCTGTCATCTTCGAATACAGAGGCAAGTGAGCCCGAAACAGAAACACCATATTGGGCGAGCGATATGTTTATATCGGCATCTCCGAGTCCTTGGGGAGGATCAGGGATTATCTCATCGATGTACCTGTTGTCGATGTCTTTTGTCTTATATCCGATCCCGGCTCCGACGCACTGTTCGGCGTCTGTTATGGTTATCAAATCTGCACGAGCAGTTGCGGCAGTCGTTAACTGTAAGTAAACCGCGGTAACGGTAAGAATTATTATTCTACGTAGCATGATATTGTTCCTCCAAAAAAACACTTAAAAAGCGCACATAACAAAACCACAGAAATTAGCCGGCTTGTCCTCCATGATATCAAACCAATATTAGTAATATACTCGAAGGTTACAAATAAATCAAGATCAAACTCTGTAAAAGCTAATTTTAGCAGGGACAACGTATTTGTGTTTAATAGACTTTTGTTTGGCGCAACTGGTATAAACCTTAGTCGGTGCGTCGAATCCAAATACGCCCTCTGGCGGGGATGGTCAGGTCCAATGAGGTACAGTTCTTAGAGCCGGTTTTATGAATAGGTATAGGCTTTTGTGAAAATACTTCAATAAATTTGCTGGATTTGCCTTTATGAATCTGAACCGACACAGCGATGTCTCCTTCTTCATCATTGAAGTTCTGGATAACACAGTTTCCGGAACTGGCGAGGCTAAACGGATGATACGTAATGCAACTTGGGCCGTCGAAAGTTATGCAGCCGAATGCATCCCGAAGAGTAGAAAGTGCCGGGCCGTTAATTTCAAGCAGGCCCAGCGGCTTTGGGCAGAGCAGAACCTCACCTACGGCATCAAAGTCAGACTGGCTATATGTATGGGTATTGAGCAGGGCGACTCGACCGTGAGGTGTTTCATTCACTTTGAGAAGAACGAGCTGTTTGTCACCGAACGTGCAAACAATATTTCCCGGCTCATCCTTTCCTTCGATAGGTGTTTCTAACTCGATGGTAACTTTTGTTCTTTCTGACCCTTTATTCAATTGAGCACGTGTCGGCTTAGACTGTAAATCCGGCCCGACTCCGGCCATTCTGGCGAGCATGTCGCCGTCCGGGGATGCGATGAGCAGATTTGTTGTAAAGATAAGGTCAGCGCCCCTTGTGCGGGCCTTGTTAATGTGGTCCAACAGGTCGGGATCGGCGGCCGCCTGGGCCGGCAGGAAGATGACAGGAGCATCTCTGGGAAAACTGTGTACAGGAATCAAAGGGATGCCGAGCATGCCGATGAAGTCCATAATGTACATATCGCCGGCAGGGTCGCTGTTCTGTGGCTTGTAGGAGGGAATGCCGGTGACGGGATGATCGCGGATAAATGCCGCCAGATCTGCGAGCCGGTCGAATTCGGCGATGACTTTCTCATGGTCGGGGTGGCCTGCCATTACGTTGCTGAAGTTGAAAAAGGCCAATTCGGCCGCGCCAGCGAGAACGCTCATGTAAGCCTGGTCGATAAAGTCGTGCTCTGCGCAGTCACCGTGGTCGAACCATGCCCCGCCGATTTTGTTGCCGGCGATGTCCGCAAGCCAGCGATAGTTTACGAATCCCTCGTAAGGCTGGACGAAGCCGAACCGCTGAGTATTTCTGCCGCGGGTCTCGGTACCTACCCAGACCATATCGAACAGCTCCGGCAGCGTTTTCGTATCGTAGCCAAACAGATGAAACCGGTCGTACCACTGGGGGTATTTGACAATCATGGTTATATCGGGATTGACTTGTTTTGCGGGCCCGATGAAAACGGATTGTGCCAGTTCGGTAAGCAGCTCCCGGCGGTACTGTCCCCATGAACGCCAGCCTTTTACCGCTTTGGATTCGTCGCTGACGTCACCCGTGCAGAGAAAGTCATCTATAATAAAGGTATCGAAGATTCCCGCTGCCATGCGGATGGTTTTTTCGAGGTCTCGCTGGGTCTTTTCGTTCTGCCAGTTGAACCAGCCGAGCGGCCCTTTCTGACGGACGCCGAAATCTCCGCCGGGTACGGTCGCTATGCCGCCGACGACCTCGATGTTCATATCTTTTAGCCAATCGCGCGCAAAGATTAGATGCTCAGTCGAGACGAGATGGCCGCCTCGGTAAACCTCAAGATAGAGCTTCGTGAGTCCCATACGCTGGATAGTCTGCATTGCTTTTGTGCGAAGAGCCGAGTCGGTAGCAAGCTTTTCGACGGTTCGAGAGGTGACATAAGATGATAGACGCAGATCGTTAAGACGTGCTGCTGCTTTGTCCTGTAGCGTCTGAGCGACGGATTGATCCGGCGGGAGCATCGCTGTCAATGCAATTGTGCTTATCAATAGGGCGTGTTTCATAAGTTCACTTACCGGCAGGGCTTTTCGTCAACATATCGGTTTTTCCTGATATCAAATCAGCGATAGCACGTGTGTAGCCGAATCTCTGCAGGAATATCTTCACTACGGCCGTTATCGGCACGGCAAGAAACATTCCGATGATCCCCCAGATTGTCCCGAAGAAAATCAAAGACAGCAGCACTACAATCGGATGCAGGTCAAGTGACTCGCCCATCATTTTCGGTTGGAGAAGATTGCCGATGAGAAACTGGATGCCGCCGGGGATCACCAGAACCAGTATCTTCGAGATCATGCCGAGTTCAGGATCGATCAAAGCTACCGGCAGAGGTAGTATCGTGGCAATTATCGAGCCTATGTTTGGAATAAAATTCAACAGAAACGCCAGGAAGCCGAACATCCATCCGAATTTCACACCCAGAAATGTCAGGACCAGTCCCACGAGAACCCCGGTGATGCCAGAGGTGAAAATCATTGTTAGCACATACCGCTTGATTCGTGACTCAACCTCCCACCACAAGCTTCCCGGCGAAGCTTTGTATGTGCCCTTTCCGGCGATCATAAAGATCATGAATATCACGACAAGCAGGCCGTTGGATATCACGCCCATGATACTGCTGGCCGTATCGGTGAGCACCTTTCTGATAGTATTGGTAGGAATGCGGATCAGCGGCTCAGATAGATCTGCCTTTGCATCATTCGGGTCCGTGTACCATTCAGGAGGGAGCAATCCCCGGGTTTTGACGAGTAGCTGCTGGAACTGTTTTCCATAGTCATCTTTGCTTTCTGCGATCTGATTTGCCGCGACCGTAACAAGAAAAGCTCCCAGGATAAGAAGTGCACAGCCGACGGCGACCGTTGTCAAAATTGCTGTCCGGCGTGGAATTCTAAGCAGCTTCATCTGGACGTCGATAGCAGGAATCAGACAGAGCGTCAGAAAAATAGCGAGCACAAATGGAACCAGTACTGAGGAAAAGAAATACAGCGCTCCGGTGATGCCCAGCGCCGTCAGAATCAGCAGGCATACCGTCTGGATCCTTTGTTCGTAATTTGCAGGGTCTTTTGCCATCGAAAAGTAATGATAGCCCCTGCGGCCCGAAGCTTCAAGCCAAAACCGAACGGTTCGTGATATTTGTGTCTATAGCTCCTCTTAGATTTGCATCGGGCCATGAAGTTGTTTGGTCCTAACTGAAAAATTTTATGGCTCGCAATTGGTCTGTTTACTTGCTCGGAGATGACTGGTTTAGCAGTGAAAGAGTTTGTCGTAAGGTATAAAAAATTTTGACAATCTTTACAGATTCTCCTTGATTTCGAAGCCCATATTCCGTAATTTACCGGTAACTTAAATTCGGGCGCCTTGGTAATGAATTCAACCTGTAGTTTCAAGCAATAAGACTGGTTTTTGAAGGAGGAGTATTATGAAAATCAGATTTTGCCGAAATGTTTTGTGGATTATTCTCGTTTTGATCGTAACATTTGGACCTGTTACGGTTTCCAAAGCTGCAATTATCTTTGAGGATGACTTTGCTGGCACAGTAATCGACGCTACTAAATGGGATGTGTCGGTTGTGATTCATAATGACCCGGAACACCCGCCTGCTGATGCATTTGGCTCCTATGGTCAGAATGATGCGCTTTGGTTCGACATCAGTTACGAAAACATGGTCCGAGGCCATGCGATTTCGACTCAGACATTCACTGAGCTGGATAATGTCGTTCAGGTTGAGGTTTGGCAGGATGAGATATCCGGCTGGCAGGACTGGCCAATCTTCCTATCGACGCACCTGGGCGTTCTTGGCTATTACAATGCGGACAACCAATGGATTGCATACTGGACCGATTCCCAAGGCGAGTTGCAGTCTATAAAGGATTCCTCTTGGCCAAATCCAGAGCCATGGACTCACTATCAACTGAAGATTCAATTTGAGGATGATGTTTTAAGCTGGCATATCGATCTCGGCGATGGACAGGGATATCAATTGTTGCACTCGACGACAGACTTCTCTTTTCCATCGCAATCCAACTGGTCAGAGCAGGATTACCTGGGCAGGATTGTACTGGCCAGCACGGACATTGGAACGACTTGTTACGATAATCTTCTGGTCACACCGGAACCGACCACGATTTGCCTGATGGGCTTGGGCTCTCTGTTTTTCCTGAGACGTCGGAAAGTGTAGAAACAAAGTATGCGAAGGTCTGCTGGAATTCGCAATGTCCTTGCTGAATATTGATTAACATGGTTCGTGCTTTGGTCTATACGACTTTTTAAGAGTTTTTCCTCAGCATTGTGTTAAATCTGGAAGGAATCCAGTTCAATCACACCGACATGAGCGTCATCACAACCTCTCTTTGGGCGGTCTGGTCATTTGTACAATGCCACGTTTTAATTATCGAGATGGACATTTACTGTCTTCGACACTATAGTAATTCGAGAACGTGAAATTAAACCAGGTGAACGCATGGAAATATCGCTCATCTTGATAATAGTGATTATCGCCAGCGGCGTCGGCACAATGACCGGCTTTGGAACATCGACGATAATGGTGCCGGTGATGCTGCTGTTTTATCCTGTTCCGCAGACATTGTTTTTCGTAGGCATCATCCACTTCTTCGGCAATGTCTGGAAACTGCTGCTGTTCCGCAAGGGTGTCCGATGGCGGCTGATCCTGAGCTTCGGCGTCCCGGGAATCGTGGCGACATATCTCGGAGCGTCACTGGTGTTTAATATCTCAGCTATAGTGCTTTCAAAAATCTTGGGCTGCTTTCTGATTCTCTACGTCGTATATCTGTTAGCGAAAAGCTCCTTCAAAGTCAAGCCTAACCTAATCTTCGGTGCCTGCGGCGGCGCCCTGTCCGGATTTCTTGCTGGCGTCTTCGGAATCGGCGGGGCGGTGCGAGGCCTGTTCCTGACAGCGTTTGATTTACCCAAGGCCGTATATATCGCCACGGCTGGATCCATCGCCCTGTTCATCGATGCGACCCGCCTGGCGACGTATTTTACAAATGGAGCCCGACTGCCGACGCCGCTGTTATATGGACTGCCATTGTTTATCCCGGCGTCATTTTTAGGTGCCGCGGTTGCAAAACGTATTGTAGATAGAATCCCGCAGGAGCATTTCAGGAAGATTGTTGCCGTATTCCTGCTTTTAGTTGGTATAAAATTGCTTCTGGTGCCCTGATGACATCGCAAGATAAAATCGCGTCTGATAGGTAGTTGTTCCTGTTTTCGAGTGACAAATCAGTGGAATTTTGGTATTATAACAGGCCGATGGTATAATATTGAAAACCATGTATATCCGGAAAATATGTGATGAAAAGATTTTTGTATTTTGTTGGGTCCGGCCTGGTGATGCTATTCTGTTTAATGCCTGCTGTTTTTGCCGCTGATGGCTTTGGAGTCAATACGACCGGTGGAGAAGGAGGGGCAACCGCTGTCGTAGATAATGCTGCAGACTTCAAAGAGCTTGTCGAAACGCCGGATGTGCCTCATGTCATTAAGGTCTCAGGAGCGATCGACCTCGGTTCGGTCGGCGGGACGGTCAGCATCCGGTCGAACAAGACCATTCAAGGTACGGACCCGAACGCGACGATTACAGGACAGCTCGGCTTTAAAAAAGGCTCTTGCAATATAATTATCGAGCGACTGAACATCACCAATCCCGGCCTATACGG
>JAFGPJ010000128.1 GCA_016936275.1 Sedimentisphaerales bacterium | reverse complement strand
TCGATTAGGCTCTGATTTGTCCAAACGGCTAAATCAAGGCTCTTTCGACAGTGACAGTCCTCACCCAATAACTTGTGCTCGCTGCTAAGAACGGCCTCTATAAGCTCCAGGCAGTTGTTCGTCGCCATCTGCAGGTTGCCTATGATTTCTTTGATCAGTGTCTGCTTGTTTTTTCCGCCCTCATGCGGTTTCCAGCAGTCATAATCGCTTGCCAGCGCTATAAGGGCGTAGCAGATTTGTGCTTCTCTGGCTAATTTTGCTTCCGGCATGGCGGTCATTCCGATTAAATCGCCGCCCCATGCCTTGTGCATGAGCGATTCGGCACGGGTGGAGAACTGTGGCCCCTCCATACACACATACGTGCCCTTCGGATGTGTAGTTACATCGATGCCTTTGGCCGTATCGACAAGTATTTCTCGAAGCCGGCTGCACGTTGGTTCTGCCATCTCGCAGTGCACAGCACCGTATTCGTCGAAAAAGCTGCTTGTCCGCCTGAATGTTTTATCGATGAACTGATCGACGATAACCAGGTCTCCGGGAGCGATTTGTTCGACAAGTGAACCCACAGCACCGCTGCTTATCAAAGTACGTACACCGAGCTTTTTAAGAGCAAAGATATTGGCAGCGAACGGAACCCCGCTTGGCGAAAGTTTGTGTCCCTCGCCGTGACGGCTAAGAAATGCGATGCTCCTCTTGCCGAACTTGCCGACCAGAATCGCTGTGCTTGGCTTGCCGAACGGCGTATCGACATCGTGAAGCTCCGCATCGGTAATACGCTCAGCCAACACATCGCCTAAGCCCGTGCCGCCTATTATTCCAATCAACTGTCCAGACATAATTCTGTGCCTCGGTTACTCTTTTTGCCGGACATAATAATTCTTTATAGGGTTAAATACAATTGTTTTATTGGGTCGATTTAATGTAATGGCGTGAATGCAAAATGTCTTGAAAAATGCTATTCTTAGTTGGATAATAGTTCTATGCGAAATTTTACATGTTATTCAAAGTTCTGGCTGCTAATTTTATTCTTTCCCTTATTTGGTATTGTTCTGCTTGTCTCAAATGTAAATGTGTATAAGTGGGTTTTCGTTTACTATATGTCCTATGATAACGATCTTAGCTCTTACGGCGAAGTGATTCTTAGTGACTTAAGAAAGGGGCTATCGAACTCAAAGGTAGCAGTCGTTGTTTATGCAGATTTTATCGATGGTAAGGGCATGAAACGGATTAGTTTGTGCCATGCAGATGGAAAAACACATAGAAAAGAAACTGCTGTGAAAAGCGAAGACAGCGCGGATGAAGCCGAATTGAGTAAATATTTCGAATGGGTGCGCAAAAAGTGGGTCGCTGAAAACTACTGTATAGTTTTTCTTAATCATGGCGGCAAGTTGAATCAGATGTGTAAAGATGTAAAGCCATTCAGAAATAACAGCAAGAACAGGCAGTTCGGTTCGGGTAAATGGCTTGACGCCTCAAAGGCGGCCAAAGTTGCAGCGAGATTTAATCAGCAGGTAGATCGCAGGGTGAGGCTCCTTTTCCTGCAGCAGTGCGGCAGGGCGACAATTCAGAACCTGTATAATTTTGTCGATGCCGGCGAATATATCATGGCCTCGCCTGTTGTCGTAGGTGCGCCTAATACTTATTACACAAAGACGATTGCCTCAGTCTCTCAAGACCAGAATGTCACCGGCGAAGCTCTTGCCGAGATTATCATGCGGGAAGATGAGCATTATACTCTGTACACGCTGATTAGTAATAAAGAGTTAAAAAAACTTCCTGAAAAACTCGCGCCGGCTTTGAAATCTTTCGGGCGTGCTTCGGCGCTGAATCGGCCCGATTCATGCTCGCCTCTTTTTGAACATGAGGGAGAAAAATTTTATGACTTGAAGTCTTATTTATACGATCTTAGCTCAGCTAATAATATTACCGACAAAGAGCTTGATAGTTTCTTCGACTGGTGTGAAAACTCTCTTATTGTGAGTAGAGCGGTACGAGAACCTGATTTGCCTGTTGAGCCTTCTTACTGTGGACTCTCCATTTATGTACCGTCAAGCCCGGATACCGGCTCATCCTATAGCTTTTTGCCGTTATACCAGCAGACGGATATTGAGCATATACTGAGGCTCATATCTAAGTGATAACCCGGTTCTTTATTTGATTTGAATTTCAGATTTTCCCTCGACTGTGATTAACAGAATCTTTTGCTCGTGATCATATTGCGTTTCGGATGATCGGCGTGTGTTCGATTTGTCGGGATTAACTAAGATTTCACTCGGTTCTGTTTCAATGCCTGAAAT
This sequence comes from Sedimentisphaerales bacterium, assembly GCA_016936275.1. Lineage (GTDB taxonomy): Bacteria > Planctomycetota > Phycisphaerae > Sedimentisphaerales > Anaerobacaceae > JAFGPJ01. The sequence continues at coordinate 4,047 of JAFGPJ010000128.1, read as the reverse complement.
CAGCACAAAAAATTGCTTGCCGCCCCAACCGTCCACTGTAAATGTGGCGCAATCTTTGTCTTCACGTATGTTGCTTATTATGCAAGGGGCGTGAACAAACCAGCCCCGACCGGGCAGTTTTTTTACATCGTATATTGTGCCTTTGCCGTAGAGTTCCGCCATATGTGCCTGCACTGTCCCGGGATTGATGGCCGGGCCGGCACAGATTTGCGTTTTCAAATCGAAAGAATCGGGAAGCAAACCCTGACGCTGCTCATCGGTATGTGGCCAGGACATCTGCAGGCCAGTTACCGTAATGCCGTTGGCGATTTTTTCCCATGGGCCATCGGGATCGAATTGATTCATTGTGTGCAAGGCCGAGCCGTACACAAGCCCGCACCACTGGACGGGAAGACCAATCCACAACGGTGCCTTCCAGTTCGTCGCGCCCAGCACTGCGGTTGTCGAATAAACACCCACCCGGCCGGACGTAGGTGCTTGCAGATAAACAAACGGCACTCCCGTCCATGCCCAGTACCGCGCCTGGTCAAGATATTCCTGCCTGCCTGAAATCATATAGCCGAGCGCATAAGCTTTGACCATGTGCGCCGAGGCAAGGATGTCGGGAGTATGGAGCGGCACTTCCCATGTCTGCGCCCCTCGCGGCACAGTGTCGGCGTAAAGTGCGGTTTGTTTGTCGAGCAGTTTGAGTGCCCGGTCAATCAGCTCTTTATCCGCCGACAGGGTGGCTGCTTCGAGAATCGTGACCATGTCCCGCCCGGCAAGGCCATTGGCGTGTTTTGCGAAATGAGTTTTAGAATAATCCGTATTTCCCGGCCTGTAGAGTTTCACGCCGTTTGCGTCGAAACTTCGCAACAGATTGTATGCCTGGCTGCGTCTTTGCTGAACGAAGTCGAACATGCGCCCGAAAAGAAGGGGGGTATTAGGCAAATGTGCATGTGAGACGCAGCTTGAGAAAGGCTGGCCGGGCGGAATCTTGCTGATTACTCGGCTCTTTTCGTTGCTGAGTCTTTCGCGGAGGTTTTCATTTTTGGTTTGGTTGGCGAGCCAGTCAATGTACATCGCGGCATCGGCAGCGGGACCTGCCGGGAAATTATCGCCCCAGACTGCGTGTCTGAACAGACTATCTTCGTTTATCTGCGAGTCCAGCCAGCCGTGAGCAAGCAAACCGACTGCAGCATCGAAGCCGCCTTCGAGTTGCGGCTCGGCGGGTAATCCCTTCAAGGCAACATAATGCTGTACCGATGGGACAATGCTTCTTCCTTTGCCGCCGATTATCATCGCCGTTACTTTCAACGGCTGATTTGCGCAGAGTCTTAAAGGAACCTGGGCGCAGAAGGCATTCTCGAAGCGAAGGTTGCCGATTCTTGGGCTTGACAGCGCAATCACATGAGCGCCCGAATTATAAATCCTGTCGGGTGAATCAAAGGTTGCCGCGATTATTTCGGAGGGCTCCCAGATGACGCCGATATAGTTGCCCCCGTGCGCGATCGCTATCAGAGGAAATGTTATTTTGACCGGATCGGGGACCCGGCGGACGTGGTCGGGCGTTTCAATGTCCGCCTCACTGCTGCTTGGTTCGTCGCACAGATATTCCACACCTGCAAACAGCCCCTGATCTTTGTGCACGCCGAACATACCCAGTCCGGGAAAAATCGTCAGCCACGGGATGTGTATGATGTCCCTGTCTTTATCAACTTGTAGTTCGATTTCAATGGTAAGTGTCCCTTGCTGCTTGGCGGGTTTTATGCTTCTTCGAATTTCCCATATACCGGCTTTGCTGTCTTTAAAAGTTGCTCGACTCGTGGATGGATCGTCGGGCGTAAAGTTTGCCTTGTTAAGATTCAACCATTCGGGCTGCTCATCGAAAACCAGGCCAAGAAGCTCACTTTGATATCCGGCGGCCATTTCCATTCCGTTGACTTTAAGGGCGAAGTTGCCCCACGTATTTCCATAATGCTCGAATACAAGTCCACCCGACTTGACCGAAGCCCTGGCGGTTCCGTTCCTGCCCGGTTCTTCGGGTTTTGGGAGTGAGGGGACAACGATTTCGCTGATTGTTTCGATTTTGATCCAGGCAACGGTTACGTTACCCGCTCCTGTGCAGGGGTCGAGGCGAAAACGCGTGCCGGGGCCTAACTTGTCCCGAATCACGAGCGAGTAGTCATGCCATTGACCATCGGTTATCGTGGTGAACCGGACAGAATCTCCCGCTCGAAATACCCTCCCGTAAAACAATTCTGCGCCGGCATCGGCATTTGATTTCATGCGTACTTTTACTCTGATTGTCTTATCGTCCGGTAAGTCCACAGCCGGACCTTCTATCCATGGATCTTCGCCTGTGGATTTGACAGCAAGCCCTTCGGATGAGAATGAGAGATTCTCTGCTCGCCCGTTACCCGTCCAACCGTGGAGACCTGTACTGAAGTCCCATTCGACCGCTGACATAGCGAAGGAAGAGGCCGGAATCGTCAGGAGCATCGTCACTATAAACAGTATCAGAGGAATCGGTGGGCTAAAGCCCATCCTATGAGTTTTACTAAGGGACATTAAAACCTCCTTAAAGCAATTTCATACTTGAATGTCTTTGTTTCTGTTCATTAGGGCGAAGAGGCCTGCGGCCACCATCAGTGCGGCTGTCCCCACGGCGCCAACAATAATCGAGTCCAGGTTGCATTGCGCCCACCGCCACGAATCGGGTAAATCGCGTGCGAATGTTCCCCAACTGATTACGATTATACTTGCACCTATTGATACGATTCCCTGCCACAAGCGAAGGCGGACTTTCATAAAGGCCAGAAGGAACAGGCCCAGCAGCGCTCCGCCGAAGATACCTGAAATCTGCCACCAGACGTCCAGGATGCTTTTTGCCCTGATCATCAGAAGTGCAGCGCCTGTTCCGAGCACGCCCCATGCGACCGTCGCGGCGCGCAGGAAAATCACGCTGGCCCGGTCCGCTATATTCGGATTGAGATATCGCTTGTAGAAATCCAGCAGCAGGACCGTCGCCGAGCAGTTCAATGCCGAATCAACGGTGCTCATTGCCGCGGCGATAATCGCAGCGATAATAAGCCCCTTTAAGCCCGTCGGCACTTGCATAGCGATAAAGTAAGGGAAGACCTGCTCGCCTTTTGTGATATCTTCTGCGAGCTTGTGTCCGCCCGGTGAGTAATAGGCATAAAGCGCTGTCCCGATATAAAGAAAAACCGCCGTCAGCGGAATATAGATAAGCATGGCAATCCAGACCGAGCGTTTCGCATCCCGCTCCGAAGGAACAGAGCAGTATTTCTGCACGTAGTTCTGGTCGGCCAGCAGGCTCCGCAGGGCCTCGGTAACGCCGTAGATAATCATTACCCATACAGTGCGGTCGAACAAATGCTGCTGGGATGCCAGTGTAAATTTCGAGCTGCCGAAGCTGAATTTGTTATTATCTATCGCAGCTTGTATTAAAGGTTCCGGTCCCGAGAATATGGAAATCGACAAACTGACGGCACAGAATAAAATTCCGGCAATCATGATTATCGATTGCATAACGTCCGTCCATATCACGGCTTCCATGCCCCCGAGCAGGGTATAGACGATGGTAATAAGGCCAATAACGATAATCACGACCGCGATGTTCCACGGAACGAACGTAGCCAGCAACAGGCCGGCCAGGTAGAGGATTACCGCGACGCGCCCTATCATATACAGCACGAAAGCGAATGCGGCGTAAATTCGTCCCCATGCGCCGAGCCTTTCTTCCAGAAACGCGTAGACGGAGATCAGCCGTGTTCTTCGATAATAGGGCACGGCATATTTGCAAACCAGCCAGGCGACAGGGAAGATGCATAGCGCGAATATAATCGGGTGCCAGTTCGAGTCGAACGCCTTGCCGGGAGTGGCGATGTAAGAAATGCTGCTGGTATAGGCGCTCATCACAGCCAGGCCGGCAGCCCAGGCGGGAATTGTCCGGTCGGCCACCATGAATTGTTCGGCGGTGCGACACTTGCGTGAATAGTAAACGCCCATGCCGACCAGGACACAGGAATAAATTAGCAAAACAGC
>JAFGPJ010000127.1 GCA_016936275.1 Sedimentisphaerales bacterium | reverse complement strand
TTGGCTATTAAGATGTATTTCTGAATTAATGTAACTTACGGAGAAAACCCCGTAAGTGATAAATAATTCCAAAAGCTTGCTGCCATACATTTTACCTATATTTACATTTCCAAAAAGTGCGAAAGCTAACTCGATAATACTTCATATTATCTGTAAAGCCTTTTTTCCCTTGCACAATTTTTTTCGTTTGTTATACTTTGGTACATCTTATGGTGTTTTTGCAGAGAAAACAAAGGAACTGTAATGCAACCCGCACCATTTCCCTGTTTTTTCATTATTCTTCGATTTATTAGTAATAGACTCAACCCTTAGGAGAATCATGGATCGATTTCTCATAGTTGCCAACAGGCTGCCGCTTAACACGATAAGAAAAGCGGGAGGCCTACATTTTCGACCGAGTCCGGGAGGACTTGCTGTGGGTTTGTCATCATTGCCCGAGTCGAGAGAACGGCTCTGGTTGGGCTGGCCCGGTGTAACGAATGAGAAGCTCAAATCTGAGGAGAAACACTGGATTATAGACCGGCTCACTGAAGAAGACTGCCACCCGGTATTTCTTTCCAGAAAGCAGGTGGAAGGATACTATCAGGGTTTTTGTAATAAGACGATCTGGCCTCTGTTTCATTATTTCCCAAGGCGTACAGTTTATGAGATACGTTTCTGGAAGATGTATAAACAGGTAAATAAAGCGTTCTGTGATGAAATCATGAGAGTAGCCAGGCCTGACGACTGTATATGGATACACGATTACCAGCTCATGCTGCTGCCTCAGCTTCTGCGAGAGAGGCTGCCCGACTCTGAAATCGGATTCTTTCTCCATATTCCATGGCCGTCATTCGAGCTTTTTCGGCTTCTGCCCTGGCGTGAGCAGATACTAAACGGCCTGCTGGGGGCTGATCTGATCGGTTTTCATACTTATGATTACGTAAGGCACTTTATCAGCAGCATCTCCAGAATAAGCCGGCTGGAGCACACGCTCGGCAACGTCAGCGTTACCAATCGCATCATCAAAGTGGATGCATTCCCTATGGGTATCGATTATGAGAAGTACGCGCGGGCAATCGAAGATCCCAATATAAAGAATGAAGTAAACAAGATTCAAAGAAGAATTGGCAAGCGCAAAATCATCTTATCAATAGACAGGCTGGATTACTCCAAAGGCATCATCGAACGGTTGGAAGCTTTCGATTTGTTTCTTTCTGAAAATCCGCAATACAGGGGCGGTGTCACTTTTATTCTGGTGGCGGTTCCAACGCGGACGGGAGTGGATGACTATAAGGAATTAAGGAGCAGGCTGGAGCAGTTGGTAGGAAGGATCAACGGCGAGTACGGTACAATGAGCTACATGCCTGTCTGGTACTTATATCGCTCTCTGCCTTTTGACGAATTGACTGCTCTGTACAATGTCTCCGACGTCGCTTTAGTGACGCCTTTGCGAGACGGCATGAATCTGATTGCGAAGGAATTTATTGCCGCCAAGGCGAACAAGCCCGGTGTGCTGGTTATAAGTGAAATGACAGGTGCGGCATGTGAGCTGGGAGAGGCCCTGGTAGTCAATTCATGTGACAAGAAGGCCATAGTTCATGCTATTAAGGAAGCCCTGGGGATGCCCCCGCTGGAGCAGCTTGAGCGAAACAAAATCATGCAGGAAAGGCTGTGTCGCTATAACATTTCGCGCTGGTGCCGGGATTTTTTGACTGCTCTATCCGAAATCAAAAAGACCCAGCAGCAAATGTCGGCCAAACGACTCACAGATTCAATAGCTGAGAAGTTAGCTGAGAATTATCGCAAGAGCAAGAAACGATTATTTCTGCTTGATTATGACGGTACTCTGGTAGGTTTCAAAGGTAAGCCTGCAGAAGCAGGCCCTGATGGTGAAATCATTGCTCTACTGCGTTGTTTGTCGAAAGATCCGAGAAACACAATTGTGATTATCAGCGGGCGTGATAAGACTACTCTTGAAGACTGGCTGGGTCATATCGAGGCGGCATTGGTTGCTGAGCACGGAGGGTGGGTCAGAGATGAAAACCGAAAGTGGCAAAGTCCGGTGCCGTTTGACATGGGCTGGAAAAAGAGCATCAGGCCCATCTTGGAGCTTTACTCCGATCGCACGCCGGGTTCGACAGTCGAAGAGAAGGACTTCTCATTAGTATGGCACTACCGCAGGGCTGGTCCTGAGTTGGCTTATGTTAGAGGACAGGAGCTGAAAGTTGCTCTTGTGAACATGACGGAGAACCTTGATGTCGGTGTGTTCGAGGGCAACAAAATATTGGAAGTTAAGAGTCATGTCGTCAACAAAGGCTGGGCCACGGAACGCTGGCTGGCTGAGAGAGACTGGGATTTTATTCTGGCGGCAGGTGATGATTATACGGATGAAGAGATGTTCAGCGTCCTGCCTGAGCAGGCATATTCCATAAAAGTCGGATTTGCCGCATCGAAAGCAAGGTTTAACGTAGACAACGTAGAAGATATAAGAACATTACTGAAAAAAGTAACAGGAGATTTGAATGATAAGACTTGAGGATTTTCGACATATTGTACCGGATACGAGATTGGCCGAGATTTACAGCAGAGCCAAGAAGCTCTATGGCAAGCATATTGTTCACATCAACGCTACATACCAGGGAGGTGGAGTCGCTGAAATCCTCTATTCTCTTGTGCAGTTGATGAATGACGTCGGTATAAATGCCGGCTGGAGAATTCTGCACGGAAGCCAGGAATTCTTCGAGATCACGAAGAGTTTTCACAACGCACTTCAGGGGGCTAAATTGAATCTGTCTGAAAAGAAGAAGCAAACATATCTCCATGTGAACGACAACTTTTCAAGGTTCACACACCTCCATCATGACTGTGTGATAGTCCATGATCCGCAGCCGCTGTCAATGATAAGAGCTTATCGAAAAATCCAGCCGTGGATATGGCGATGCCACATAGACCTGACCAAGCCGCACAATGAACTGTGGGACTTTCTCAAGGGATTCCTGCTGAAGTACGACGAGGTCGTTATGTCAAGCGAGAAATACTTCAAAGAAGATTTGCCTGTTGATCAGCGTCTTATGTTCCCGGCAATAAACCCCTTAAGTGAGAAGAACAAGGATATTTCTGAAAAGAGGATGCTTGAGCATATAAAAAAGGCCGGCATCCCGACTGATAAGCCGGTTATCACCCAGGTATCCAGGCTCGATCCGTGGAAAGATCCGGAGGGTGTAATAGATGTCTTTAAGATGGTCAAAGAGAAGGTCGATTGCAGACTGGTTTTCTGCTACAATGTGGCCAGTGACGATCCGGAGGGCCTTCAAATGTACAGAAAAGTTCAGCGCAAGGCAAACAAGCTTATCAATACTAAAGACATCGTTTTTGTCGTGGGCAATAATGAAACGTTAGTTAATTCCATCCAGAGATTCTCCAGCGTGATAATACAGAAGTCCACAAGAGAGGGCTTCTGCCTCTGTGTGACTGAGGCTTTATGGAAAGGAACTCCCGTTGTCGCCTCAAATGTCGGTGGAATACCGTATCAGATTGACGATGGTCGGAACGGTTTTCTGGTTGAGCCTCTGGACAACAAAGGATTTGCGGAGCGAATCATACAAATTCTGCAAAATCCTGATGAAGCTCGGGCCATAGGAGAAAAAGCAATAGAGAAGGTTAGAAAAGAATTTTTGATTACCAGGTTGCTCTCAGACTATCTGGATATGCTTAATTCGATTATGACTAATTAAATCTGTTGTTTGTTGAAACCAATGTTTCCGAATGTCGGTCAGAGCGTGATATTTTTTCATTAGTCGGGGAGATTGAGAATGGACATAATGTTGGCGGATATAGGTAGCTTGCAGCCGTTAATCTGGCTGTTTGGAATAGCGATGCTTGTAGGAATAGCAGGCCACTATTTATTGTTCCGGGTGCTCTTGAGCCTGACCAAACATACCGTAGTAACCTTCGACAACGCACTGGTTAAACACTGCTATAGGCCGTTTCAGTGGATTGTCGTAATTTTAATCGTACGGATCGTCAGTAAACTGCCTGATTTTGAAACGCTGGTTCCCGAAGTGGCTGTGCAGGCGCTTGTTCTAATCCTGATAGCCCTTGTTGCGTGGCTTTTGATAAGGATGACCTATGTCCTGGAAGATTATGTTACAAGCCGTTTCGACGTGGGCGTCCGCGACAATCTAAAAGCGCGGAAGGTCCATACACAACTAAAAGTTCTGAAGCGAATCGCAATTGTTGTTGTGGGTATCCTGGCGTTTGGTACAATGCTGATGACCTTCGAGAAGGTCCGGCAGCTCGGCACGACAATCCTGGCATCCGCCGGGGTGGTCGGTATTGTAGTGGGTATGGCCGCTCAGCGAACCATAGCAACGTTTATTGCCGGCATTCAGATAGCCATCACCCAGCCAATTCGGGTCGATGACGTAGTAATAGTAGAGAACGAATGGGGCCGCATCGAGGAGATAACGCTGACCTACGTCGTGGTCAGAATATGGGACCTCAGGCGCCTGATTGTGCCGATAACTTACTTCATCGAGAAACCATTTCAAAACTGGACGCGAGTCTCCGCCGACATTCTCGGCACGGTTTTTATATATACCGATTATACGGTACCTGTCGATGCGATCAGAGAGCAGCTCCAGAAAATACTGAACGAATCGGAGCATTGGGACAAGAAGGTCTGCGTCCTGCAGGTTACGAACGCTACGGACCATACAATGGAGCTTAGGGCCCTTATGAGTGCTGCGGATGCTTCAGCGGCCTGGACCCTGCGTTGTGAAGTAAGAGAAAAACTGCTTGAGTTTATTAAAAGGGAATATCCGCAGGTGCTACCCAAAGTCAGAGCCGAGTTGAACAGACTTCTGATTCTGTAGGATATAACGGATCTCACAAACAGCCTACCCGTGATTCAAGGGCGAGCCCCTCTCGACGCTCCAAGAAGGGCCGAATGATCTATAATGAAAGTAAATTCCGAACAAGAGAGTATTCGTATTATAGCTGTTGACACTTCACCCGATCTTGCGGGCCGACTAAGTGGCATGTTTGGAGGTGGGAAGGTAGATGTCCATTGCGAATCAAGTATAGACCGGGTGCTTGATAAGTTCGAATCAGAGCCTTACGACATTTTAATTGTAACGAGCGCTGCATTTGAAGAAGGTCAAATGGACGGAATACATTTGCTCGAGGCCATTACGGCAAATAGCCCGATGACTCAGATGCTTTTCCTGGTGGAACCTGGTGATATTCGGACCGCAATGTCCGCCCTAAAAGCCGGCACTTATCAATATGCCAAACTTCCAATAGACGATGAAGAATTGAAGCTCCTGATAAAGACGGCTATCGATAAGCAACCCATCTACGGAACAAATCTATTTTTAGAAGCTAAGAAGCATCAAGTCAAATTCGAGCAGCTTGTGGGACGTTCCAAGCCCATGCAGGAAGTCTACCGGCAAATCCGGCAAGCATCTGCAACTGACATGCCCATTCTACTTATGGGTGAAACAGGAACAGGGAAAGATTTAGCTGCCCAGGCCATTCACGAACAAAGCGAAAGGAAAGACGGACCTTATGTCGCGGTCAACTTAGGCGCCTTGCCTTCGGAACTTGTCGGCAGTGAATTGTTCGGACATGAAAAAGGTGCCTTTACCGGAGCTATTGGCCAGCGAGAAGGTAAGTTTGAAGAGGCTCAGGACGGCACAGTTTTCCTGGATGAAATTGCCACTATCGATGCGAAGGTTCAGGTAAGCCTGTTACGGCTGATAGAGCAGAAAACATTTCAGCGACTTGGGGGCAAAAAAACCATCCGGGCCAACGCTCGGCTAATTGCCGCTTCCAATCAAAACTTACCTGATCTTGTCGAACAGGGATGTTTTCGGAAGGATTTATATTATCGCCTTGATGTCTTCCGCATTGATATGCCTCCACTGCGAGATCGCGGCGGTGATGTAGTACTGCTCATCGATGAGTTTCTCAAACGTTTTAACCGGTCTTTCAAAAAGAACATCGTGGGAGTGGCTCCGGAGTGCATCAGCTTGTTGGAGTCTTATAGTTGGCCGGGTAACGTACGCGAGCTGAAAAACGTTATTCAGCGTGCTGTGTTGGTTTGTGAGGAGGGACAAGTGCTTCTTCCGGAACATCTGCCTCCCCGCTTTAGGCCCGGCAAACCGATAAGACCTAACGTAAGTTTCGAGATTGGTACTACTTTGGAAGAGGTCGAACGTGAAATGATTATCCGAACTCTTTCGGCAGCGGAAAATAACCGCAAACGTGCGGCTGATTTGCTGGGTATTAGTCGCCGAACTTTATACAACAAACTTCAAAAGCACAATATTAAATAATAACGCAGCATTATACGCGTATGGTCACAGCTCATTTCGAGCATTTCATATTTCTAATACGATTTCAAATGAATTCTTGTGCGGAGGTTGTCATTCTGAACGGAGCGTAGCGAAGTGAAGAATCTCTAACGCTTATGCCAATCCCAGATCCTTCGTTTCCAGGCTGTGTCGCAATTACAAGTCGAATGTTTATTTATTTTTCTGACGATATGTTAGTTAACTTTCGTACTTTTCAGTTGGCGTAAAAATGGGTAGTTTGGCTATTAAGATGTATTTCTGAATTAATGTAACTTACGGAGA
>JAFGPJ010000126.1 GCA_016936275.1 Sedimentisphaerales bacterium | reverse complement strand
TTCCAAAAATACAGCAGGGCATTGCTTTCTGTCAGGCTGCTTTGGAATTGGATAGTTCCGCACGCTATGTTCTTCCATTGCTTATAGATCTTTCATGTCGAGATGCATCTGTCAACCGCTCTAAAGAAGTATATCGGCTGCTAATCGATTACGTGGATAATTCGTCGGACTTGGAAGTTTGTGCCGCCGCCGCCGAGTACCTGCTCGACAGGCTCAATTCAAGAGAAGAGCGTGAACGACTGCTCGAAGAGCTACTGGGTGATCTTGGTAATAGAAACGTAATTTTCGGCTCAGAATTAGCAACGGTTCTTGGCGTTCTTATGGCCGAAAAGTCGAATTTGGAAGCTGCCGGTTTCTATTTCGCCCAGGCCTATAAAAACAACAAGTATAATAAAACCGCCTTCACGCGTCTGGCCGAGCTTTTCCCCGATAAACTGGGGCCTGAGCTCTATCTCGAACACCTCCGGCTGGCGGTTAGAGAAAATCCGACAAATCTCGATGCGGCTGTCGACCTCGCAGGTTACGCCGAAAGACTCGAGCTTTATGATATAGCTGCTGATATGTATGAGTATTGCGCTGGATTGTTCGCTTATCTGTACCCGTCGGAAAACCTGCCATCGAATATTTATATTCCATGGGCGATTAGCGCATATAACACAAAAACAAACCAGCACAAATGCCTGAGAATTGCACAGATGGTGCGACAGACAGGCCGATTTGATCTTCTTCTTGAAGGACTTGCCGGCAAAGCCGCTGCGAAAATGGGTGACGGCCTCCAGGCAACACAGATATTTCAGGCTGCCGAACAAAAGATAAATATGTTTCTCGATAAGGGACCCCAGCAGTCTACCGCGAAAGCTACAAACAGGATCACAGCAAAGCAGGCTGCATGGTTTTATGGGCTGGTCCTGCCAAATCCTGAAAAGGCTATGAACTGGGCAAACATCGCTTATTCAAGCGAGCCAAATTCCCCATCAACCGCTTCTCTACTGGCCTATGCTCTGGTCATGAACGATAGAGCAAAATGGGCTCAGCCGCTTTTGAAAAATTATCCCCCGAACCAGATTAGCGATCTGGTGCGAGCACAGATTCAAGTGCAGGAGGGAGATAACCAACAGGCAATCAGTACTCTTAAAGCGGTTATTGCCAAGGATCCCGGCTCTGTCGCTGCGGAAACAGCTAAGGATTTGCTTGGTAAACTCGGTGGTCAATACCTGCCTCCTGCTGACCCGGACATCATTATGGATGCACTGACAAGATTATTCGGTCAGAACTTTATTCCCAAGCTGACCCTGCCGGAAAAAATACTCTCTGTCCAGTTTAACATGCGAGGTAACAAATTCCCTTACGGTAGTGATTTTGGCGGTGTAGTTTCAATTGGTAACAACGGCTCCGAACCGCTTGTACTTAGCGAAGAAGGCCTGTTCAGAGGTGGCTTGAGGATTGATGCAAAAGTATCCGGCGACCTTGAAGCTGACATCCCAAATCTCGTTTTGAAAAAAGTGCGAACCGGTTACCTGGTCCAGTCGGGCAAGAGCCTGTTAATTCCTGTCGAACTCGTTACAGGCGATCTCAGGAAAATCCTTTTGTCGCACCCGCAGGCTTCTCTTGATGTCGAATTCACTCTGTACCTTGATCCCGTAATAGATCAGAATGGCCAGGTAAGAAACAGATTGAATAAATTACCCTTAACCAGAACGATAGTTACCCGACCTGGAATTGAATTGTCGGGCAAATATCTGCGTAACCGCTTTACACTTATCTCAACTGGTCAGAGCGGCCAGAAGATCAAAACAGCTCAGCTTTTCGTAGGACTGTTGGCCGAACAGTACGCCATGTCCAACCGGACGCCTCCATACAAATTCATGTATGCCGATTGGATGCCAACCTTATTTAGAAATGCTCTTATTCACGAATCAGGACTGCTTCTAAATCCATCAAATGGGGAATGGGTTGTAAAAGTACATACGATGGCGCAAATGATCCTCTTACCGATGGATCATAGCCTGGTGAATGCTGTTTCGGAAAACCTTAACAATTCAAACTGGCCGGTAAGGCTAATGGCCTGCTATCTGCTCGCTAAAGCTCAGACAGGGGATTTCACTAAAGTTCTCGAATGGGCCGCTGAATATGATCCAAGCCCAATCGTTCGTGATATGGCAGGTGCTTTGGCCTCTGATAAATCCAGGATGGAAGAGGGGCAAGTTACTCAGGTAGCAAGTCCGACAAAATTTGCCGTCTCGCCAATTGAATAATTTTTGGGCCTGAACTGTTTTTTAAACCATTTTTCTAAAAAAATGTGTTGTAATACGCGCATAATACGGTAACATTCCGTCTCTGTTTTTGGCTTGGTACTGTTTTTGAAAGGAATGTGGAAATGCCAGCAATAGTAGATGATCAGAAGTGCACCGGTTGTGAAACTTGTGTAGGCGAGTGCCCCAGTGAAGCCATCAGCATGTCCGGTGAAAAAGCAGTAGTGAATCCGGATGCTTGTGTTGATTGTGGCGTATGCGTTGACGCTTGCCCCGAAGAAGCTATAAGCATGGAGTAAGGTAATAAGAATTGTTGCGAGCAAATTCAGCTTAATGGCTGGTTCGCAACTTTTGGTATTGCTTGATTAGGTTGGCCCCATCGTCTAGGCAGGCCTAGGACACCGGGTTTTCAACCCGGCAACAGGGGTTCGAATCCCCTTGGGGCTATTAAAAAATACCGGGGTATTATCTCACAATACTCCGGTATTTCTATTTAATCATAACTAAACCTGCATCCCGGCCACAACCGCGTCGAATACAAGCACCCCGTTAACAACCCCCTGAACTTCCGTCTCAACCAGAGTTGCTTTTGCCCTGCGCCTGTATTTCGATATGTGTCCCAGCAGATATAACTTCTGCCCTGGTTCGACTACAGAACGAAACCTTGCCTTCTCAATGCCGGCAAAACCAATGAATCCCTTCTCTTCGAATATCTTCTTCATGAAGAAACTCGAAAGCTGAGCGGCCGCTTCGATCATAATCACTCCGGGCATCAATGGACGTTCAGGAATGTGCCCACGAATCCAGAATTCATTTTCTGTTACGTCTTTGTATCCGAGAATCTGCTGCTTTTCCTTATCGAACCAGATAATGCCGTCAAGGTGCTGCATCTCATAACGTTGAGGATTGGCTTGTTCAACCACGGATCTATCAAAAATAGGTTCCTTGGAAAGATCGATCTCTGATAGATCAAACAACAATGGTGGCGGCATCTCTAACCCCTGAAAAGTAATTGTGTGCTGACATAATAAAACATACCACTACAGCACATAGTGGCTGTTACATACACAAACAGACTATTGGAAGACGCTAATGGTAAGAGCTAATCTGTTGACCTGATTTCGAGAACACGATTACGGACGTTCTGTGCAGCCTGCTTGATTTGTTGCATCTGCTTGCGGACTCGTGTTCCGGCTGCTTTGTTGCCGCCTTCTGCTTTGTCAACGTCTGATTCGATCTCTGATACCATAATTTTAAGTTCTTCATATTCCTGCATAGAATATTCCTCCACTCATAAAGAGTTAAAAATCATCTAAAAGTTAATCGCATTTAATAGCTTTGTCAAAAAATAAACGCCGATTCCAGCAAAAAAATGAGGTTTTTGTGTATTTGCCTATATTGCCCATCTTTACTGAGTTGCCGCAGTGAGATATATGTGTTTTTCTGGATTCACCTGTCGTTGGATTATCGTTTTAGATATTTCAATCCTTCAGGCAGTGGAATATTGTTTCCGAATTTATCTTCCCCGTATCCACAATCAGCCAGAAGTTGAATGTCGGCAAGAACCCTCTTGTCACCGATGAACTTGGCGTTCAGGTCCGTCTCAATATCTATTTTACCCATTGCCAGCAGCCTGGCCATTTCGTCTGTAACACGCTG
>JAFGPJ010000125.1 GCA_016936275.1 Sedimentisphaerales bacterium | reverse complement strand
TTCCTTGTTTTTACCATGAACTATGAACAAATAACTATGAACCATAATATTGGCTTTGTTTTTTCAAAATAGCCACGAAGACACTAAGGCACAAAGTTCAATAAAAAGTAAGAAAGAATCGTAAATCGCAAATCGTAAATAATAAAGGTTCCCTGATTTCTCGATTTCCGCTTTTCCATTCACCATCTACTATATACTAAATACTATCGACTAAATACTAATTAGTTAAGTATTATACTAAATTTAATCCCCAAAATCAAGCTTAATTTGGAAAAATCTCCATGACTTGATACTGAGGTTTGTCTGCATGATGCGGATTTTATCATGTATTTCTCAAGGTGTAATGGAAAAAGCCGGATTGAATAAATCCGGCTTATTGCATAAACTGATCGTTTTGAAGGAGGACGTTCAGTTGTCTATAATTTCACCTCAACCTGTGATGAGGACTGCCATTTCAGGTTGATTTTCCCCATATCAGTATTCATTTTTATCGTTGCCCCGCCGGCGCCGATTGTGCCTTCAGTTGTTCTTTTGAACATGTCGGATTTGTTTATCTCCAGCGGCAGCTCGCTCTTGATTTCTCCCATTTTGGTATCTGCCTGAAGCTTGGCGGAAAGGTCCTTGGGCGCAGTGAATTCGATATCTCCCATTTTCGAAAACAACTTGACGTCACCGCCGGCCATATCCTTCGGTGCAATGAATTCGACATTGCCCAAATCTGTGTGCAAATCGACATTTCCCGCCGTATTAACGGCCTTCACGTTGCCTAAGTTGGTGACGGCTTTGATGTCGCCTTTGAGATCGGACAGGTCAATGTTTCCCAGATCGGTTTTCAAGTCCGGCAGAACACCGACGGGAACTGTTATATAAAAATCTACGTTTATGTTGTTCCACTTATCGCCGTCGGTCTTTACAGGCTTGAGATAGTATTTTTCATTCGTTGATTCAACATTCATACTCACCTGTTTGACCATTTCCTGTGCTTCAGCGGCCTTTTTAGCTTTTGCCCGAATGACGGCCCTGACGTCGCATGTGTCGTCTTTGCTGGGTTTCAGGGTAATGTTGCCGAGATTGTCTCTGATGATGAAGGGAATCCCGGGTTTTACTTTTGCAACGAAGTGCATCTCTTTAGTCGCGACATACTTGCCGTCCTTGTCTTTCTCGATTTTGATATTCGGAGTCGATTCGTTTTTGACTTCCGGTACGTTTGGCAGAATCGGAGCCGGTTCGGCAATTTCGACAGGAGAAGCAGCGATTACTTTGGGAGTGGGACGATGCTCGATCTTTGGGATGACCACTGTCAGAGGCTTCGGTGGAATGGGCGCTCCGACCATCGGAGGGGCAGGTGGAACCGGTGCTACGACATCCGGGGCAACGATTTCCGCGGGCATCGGTGGCATAGCGGGCATTGGCGGCATCACGGGCATCGGGTGAGGTTCGGTAGCCGATTCGTGATCATGGTCGCTTGATGCTGCATTTACATGTGATTCGGCGTATTCTTTGCTCCATTGCTCCATGTTTTTCTGCCATTGTTTGAATTCCTCGCTATTGACCCAGTTGTCGGCGAGATGCTTGTAATGTTCCTGGACTTCAGGACTGTTCATATGTGCTTGGTATTGCTCGGCCCAGGCTTCCATTTTCTTAGCGTATTGTTCCCAATACTCTGCTTCGGCTTCGGCCTTTTGAGCATCGGCTGATGCCCTTGCTTTTGCCGCTTTGTCTTTGGCTTTTTCGGCTTTTTCTTTTGCTTCTTTGACTTTTACTTTGGCCTGGACTTCGGTTTGTTTGGCCTGAAGCTCAGCCTGCCTGGCCTGAGTCAGTGTTTGAAGCTGTTGTTGGAGCTTTTGCTTTTGGATTTCGAGCTGCTGGAGCTGGGCATGCAGGGCTTGCTTTGCTTGTAGTAACTGTTCTTGTGTTTGTGGTTCGTTCTGGTCTTGACCGGTCTTTAAGCTTTCCTGAGTCTGTGATGGTTGTTGTACGGCTTGTACAGGTTCTGCATTGCTGTTCTCTGTTGCCGGTTTGTCTTGGGCCTGAGCCATTGGTAGGACGAACGCGAGCATAAGAACGATTGTGGTGATAATTGTTAGTTTCTTCATTTTTTGGTACCTCCAGGTTTCTTTTTTGAGCCAATTTAATCTAACGAGCAAACGGTTTGAATCTTCGAAGAGCCCGAGCAGGCCAAGGCCCGGCTCGGTTGGTTTTGTGAGGAATCTTCGCGCCACATCAATTAACGTTTGGCGGTATTCAATTATTTTTTCCTTCAGCAGCCGTGCGACGGTAGCATCACAGCACAATTCACGCAGGTGGTGCATCTGGCTGCGAACGAGCCATAGCAGCGGGTTGTACCAATAGACAACCTGCAGCAGCATATAGAAGCCGTGCACCCACAGATCGCCCCTTTTGATATGAGCCAGCTCATGCAGAAGCATATGCTCGGTGTCCTTGCGTGTCATCTTGCTCAGGTAACCTACCGGCATAAGCAGTACCGGCCGGATTAGGCCAAAGACAGCAGGGCATGCTACCTTTCGAGTCAGCACGACTTTCGGCACCCGTCGAAGTCTCAGACTTTTGGCGCATCGAGCTGTCGCGATGTAAAAGGATTCCGGAAGCAACGCTCTCGTTGCAAGCCGGCGGTCTTCCTTACGCAGATGCAGCAATTTGATGATAAGCAAACCGCCGATAATAAACATTCCCGCAAGCCAAATCGCCATAACATATGCCTGCCATACCGGTTTAATATAACTTGTGTTCAGAGATTCTCCGCCCACATCTTCCGAACCGGTATAAACAACTGCCGGCTGCTGCTCGGTGACAATGTCGCGGGAAGACAATGTGTCGACTGGAGATTCGGCGAAAGAGTTTTCAAAATTTGCGAGTATCATAGCCGTCGTTGCGTTCAGATTCTCTCGCTGGATTTCTTTTGTTGCTATCTTTCTGGCCAAAGGTTGCAGTCCGGATGTAATGCTGGTTGACAAAGAAATCGTAGGCGGCAGGACAAGCTTTAACAGTACCATCAGCCACAGGGCGTATCGAAGCTGCGGCCAGGCCCATCTGCGAATAATTAAAATCGACGCAGCCGATCAGTATTATAAGAACGCCTACTTGCCAAAACATGGCTGCTGCTCCGCTCCACCATAACTGTGCGATGTGATTAATTTGTTCGATCATTCTGTTTCTCCTGATTCCTCGCTTTCATTTTGAAGAATTTCGATAAGCTCTTTTTTCTGTTTAGCGTTTAGCTTTTGCTCTTCGAGCATAAAGTGCATAAGCGGCCCCATTGCTCCGTCGAAAGACTGGTCAAGCAGTAATCTAAAGGCGCTCAGCCGGGCCTTGCGTTGAGAAATGAGCGGCTCATATACGCTGGTATTGGACTGCTTTTGCTCACTTACGGCTTCCTTTTCCGACAGCCTGCTAAGCATCGTCTTGAGCGTGGTGTATGCCCATTTCACATCTTTGGGCAGCCGGGTCATTATGTCTCTTGCCGTAGCGGGATGCTTTTCCCATAACGCGTTCATGATTTGCCATTCTGCCTGTGTCAGTTTCATATCTTTATCTCCTTCTACAAACGTCGAAGCATTCTACTACATATGTCGAAGCTGCCAAGAAAATATTACAGAATTTCTCAAAAAATTTTTCAAATCGCTGTTTTCAGGCTAAAAACACATAAAAAAAGCCGGGAAAAATCAGCCCGGCTTTTCATTTCTGAGTTCCAACTGTTTAGATTTGTGTAGTTTTTGTAATTTCTGTTGTGGTAAAATCAGTTCGCTTTAATTTCTTTTAAGGATTCGACAAGCTCCTGTAATTTTTCGTCGCTCATTCGTTTATTTGCGGCTAAACCCATAACCGTTTCGTCCGGCATGACAATCATCCTGGTAAATCTTTCTTCGCTGATGTTTTCAATATTGAAGAATACAGGACTTGCTTTACCGAAACCTTCAAGGTAGTAGCGGGCGTATTCAGAGCCATTAGGATGGGTATACAACTTGATTCCGTATGGAGTCTCCATAACAAGTTCCTGATTGGGTATCCACACCATTCTCTCTATGTCATAATAATCTCCCTGAACTATTATGATT
>JAFGPJ010000124.1 GCA_016936275.1 Sedimentisphaerales bacterium | reverse complement strand
TTCGCTTATAATGAAAAGGGTAAATATGATCTGGCTGTCGCGGACTTTTCCCGTGCCATTGAGCTTGATCCCAACAATGCTGATTTCTACATGGGCCGCGGCAGTGCTTTTGGAGGGAAAGGTGAGCATGACCGGGCAATTGCGGATTACTCTAAAGCGATTGAATTGAATCCGAAAGATGATATTGCCTACAACAGCCGAGGATTTCACCACGACAAGAAAGGCGAATATGATCTGGCTATCGCGGACTACTCCAAGGCTATTGAGCTAAATAGCAAGAATGCTATTTTCTACAAGAACCGAGCATTTGCATATGAATCAAAGGGTGAATGCAACCTCGCCATCGCAGATTTTTCAAAGGCCATCAAATTGAACCGCAATGATGCTTCTCTGTTGAAGGCCCGTGGCGATGCCTACAGCAAAATGGGTAAAGAGGATCTTGCCGCCAAAGATTACTCCAAAGCCAAAGCCATCGAGGCAAAAAACGCAGATAAGTAGAGCTATGACACCCTTTCAGGTCACATAATCCATCAGTCATTTATCTACTTTCTAACCGCTCCTCAATCCGCTCGATTATCTTATCAGCACAAGAGAAACAAAAAAGCTCCGCCGGTATATGATGAGGCTTTGGTTTTGTGAATTTGTTGCCCAAAAGGTAGATCAGAAGTAAACGGTATTTATTCCCTCATGATAAGTATAGCAATCGCATAGGCTTTAGGGCATATATTCTGCAAATAGTATCCCTCCAGAACAAGGCGATCAAGCTCTTTTCTGCTATTTCAATTGACTCAGCAACGATATGATGATAAAATAGATAAAAATTATATATGTTGAATGATAACATGCTCTTATAGATAAGATGGAGTAAAACATATTCATGTCTGTTAAGGTTCCTTTTCTATTATTAATAATGCTTGCTTTATCGGCCGCTCCAGCCTTATCAGCAGCAAATGGGTCAGATAATTCCGAGTCTACAGCGTCTATTTCGGTAGTTATTAACGAGATTATGTACCACCCGTATCATCCAAGTCCCGGTATAGAGGATATAAAACAGGAATATATCGAGCTTTTCAACCGTGGGACCAACCCTGTCAGTCTTTCGGGCTGGCAGATTAGCGACGGCGTGGATTTTGTATTTCCGGCTGTTACTCTTGAGGCCGGGCAGTACATTGTTGTGGCCGCTGATGTCGATACCTTCAAGGCTAAGTATCCCTCGATAGGCAATGTTATTGGCGACTGGGTGGGCCGGCTGAGTAACAAAGGCGAAGCGATTGAGTTAGTTGACAACGAGGGTGTGCGGATCGACAAAGTCCGCTATGCTGACGAGGGCGACTGGGCCGTGCGCGAGCTGGGGCAACAGGATTATGGTCATCGCGGCTGGCTCTGGTCGGACAGTCACGACGGCGGCGGTAGTTCGCTGGAATTGATCAATGTAAATATGCCGAACGAGTATGGCCAGAATTGGTCTGCGAGCAAACTCCCCGGCGGTACACCCGGCACAATTAACTCGGTAGCCGACGATGATATCACACCACTTATCCTCGAAGCAATACACTGGCCGATTATTCCTGATTCAGATGATATAGTTACAATATCAACTCACATTCTTGATGAATCGACGACCGGCATCACGGTTGTTTTACACTATCGCAGGGACGGCCAGATCGGCTTCAACGCATTAACAATGTTCGACGATGGCCAACACAATGACGGTAACTCAGACGACGGTATATATGGGATGCAAATCCCCGCTCAACCTAACGGAACAATCATCGAGTTTTATCTCGAAGCAACTGATACTAACGCCAATTCACGAACATGGCCTGCTCCCAGCATGGTTGATGGAATAGCCCAGCAGGTAACAAACGCACTCTACCAGGTAAATGATTCATCCGGCATTGACAAGGGCTGGCTCCCCGGCAGCCAGCCGATTTATTATCTGATAATGACTGAGAAAGAACTCACAGAGCTTGAGGACATCGGGGATGGAAATTACAGCGGGAATCTGTTCGCCGCCGAGCCGATGAGCGATGCCCAGATGAATGCTACGTTTATAAGTGTCGATGGTGTGTACACGGACGTTCGTTATAACGTAGACGTACGCAACAGGGGAAACCGCAAACGGGCAGACCCACCGATGTGTTACCATATCAATTTCCCAAGCGACCACAGATGGAAGGATGTAACTGCACTGAATCTCAACAGTAAATACCCACATCTTGAGCTGATGGGCAGCGTATTGTCACAAATGGCAGGTCTGCCTGCGGCGGACGTTCGCATTGTTCAACTTCGAGTAAATGGACAGAATCTCGCAGCAAGCGACTATAGCCGAACATACGGCTCGTATTCCGCTATTGAGGTGTTTGACAGCGACTGGGCCAAAAATCATTTTCCTCACGACGACGCCGGCAATCTTTACCGCTGCACTTATTATGATGATGGTGTTCATTCCCGGACTTACGCCGACCTTTACTATAAAGAAAGCGCCGGCCAGACTCCGAATCCCGACAACTATCGAAACAACTACATCAAAAAAACAAACGAGGCTCAAGACGACTGGTCGGATTTATTCACCCTTATTGATAAACTCAACAACAATGACATTACGGATGACCGGTTTGTGGCTGAGGTCAGTCAGGTTATTAACCTTGAGAAATGGATGCGATTTCTTGCCGTCGATGCTTTGTTGGGCAATCGCGAAGGCGGCCTCACTTCTGGCTCCGGCGACGATTATGCAATGTACCGCGGCGTAAAAGATCAACGATTTTGGTTATTAGGGCACGATCTCGACACTCTGCTCGGTCAGGGCGACCATGACTACCAGCCACAATGGAACATCTTCGTATATGATGATGTGGACGGTCTCGAAAAGCTGCTCGGCCATCCGGATGTAATCCGGCTTTATTATAGCCAGTATAAAGACCTGATCGAGACGGTTTTTGCGCCGGAAAATATTTTTCCGCTTATAGACCGGCTACTCGGCGATTGGGTGCCGGGCTCGGAAATCGAAGGCCAGCGAGGAATCAAACAGTTTATCATCGACCGCAGAAACAGCATTTTGTACGGAGGCTATCCCGACAGCAGCGACGAACCACAGATTCCACAGCAATTCTCCACTAACAGCAGCTTGCCCGTCGTCCATGGCTTTTACAACACGCACACACCGGCCGCCAATCTTTTCGGGACTTTCAATTCAATTAAAACACGATCTATCGCCGTCAACGGTCTTTTAGTTGACAAATCCGACTTCTCCCAGAAAAACGGCACATGGTCCATCCGGGACGTATCACTCAATCCCGGCATTAATCGAATTATCGTCCAGGCCTTCGACAGCCCTGACGGCACAGGCACCCAGGTCGAACAGGGATATATCGACGTCCGGTACGATACCGGCTCTACCAGCGATTTTCCCAATAACATCGGCGGCACTGCACAAGCCCTTCCGCAAACGGAAATTA
>JAFGPJ010000123.1 GCA_016936275.1 Sedimentisphaerales bacterium | reverse complement strand
GACGACCAGCCAACCATCCCGGCAAAAAATGACAGGAAAAGAATACTCAGCACAATATCAGAGCTGACCCCCAAATTAGATCCCGAAACCCTGAGAGTTTGCGCATCAATTCTTGCAAGCTCGATAGAGCCGGACAGGAAAATTGTGACCGAAGAACACGGCGCGGGCCATATTGCCGGCGCGCTTTCCTTTCTTAACGGTAACGACATTGCAATCGCCCGCTGGACTTCGGAACAATTGTCGAACAAGCTCGCTGCCTATTTCGGCGAGAACGCGCCTTACAGAGGAGGCCATCTCGTCCTTCAGGGCGTACAGGCCGGCGATAGGGTCACTATAATCGATGACGTTATGGACAGGGGCGAGACGCTCGGGACACTAATCAATCTCATTGAAGCAAAAGGGGCGGCAATCGATGAAATATACGTCTTAGCGGAAAAAACATACAGGGGTAGAAGCTTCGGAAGAGAAAACCTATCAGGCAGGAATATTAAATCATTGCTGACCGTTGAAGTTGCCGGCAGAAGAAGCAGAGTGGAGACAGCCAACTGCCGCTTTACCAAGTATTGTGACAATCCGGAAATTAACGTTGCGAGAAATTCATTGCACTCCTCTTATGAAGGAAAAGATTTAGTTGCAATAACGAATCCAGAAGGAAAACAAGTGCAGTTTATGATTGTCCCTTTAAGCGAGCAATATCCTTCCACTCGGGCGGAACTGCTGAGAGAAACTGCCTTTAAGATCGGCCAGTTTATTCCAAGAGCGCAAATAGATAAAATAATCACGGAATTCGACAGGTGCTCGCACATTTTAGGCGCTGTCTCTTTATATACGAACATGCCGATCTCAGGGGCGAAATGGTTCCCAGGGCCTGAATCGCAGGGGACGGCTTTTTCCATGGAATATTATCAGGGTAATTTATACCCATACGGAATTCAGCGGGGCGATACGGTTTATATTATCGAAGACACCATAAGCAGCGGCGGGACTTTGATAGGCCTGATTAATCTGCTTCGCAACAACGATGTCTATATCGAAGGAGCGGTGTCTGCAGTAGCAAAGAAAGAATATGGCGGAATCGACAGGATCAGGGACCAAACAGGTATAAATATTCATAGAATCCTGGATGTATCCGTCGCCGGAGGCAAGACCCAGGTGACATATGATAGATATCCGGCTTAATTATGCTTATGCCGGGGGTAATTGTGTAAAGAGGTGAAATAATGCAGGACATAACGCCCAGACTGATTAGCTTCATGGGATTGTTCGTAATGCTGTTGCTGGCGTGGGCGTTGTCGGAAGACCGCAGGCGGGTTCATGTGCGGCTAATCGTCACGGGCATGCTCTTCCAGCTTATCTTCGCTTTGCTGATATTAAAGACGACGCCCGGGCGCATAATTTTCGATGCGATGCAGCGGTTTGTGAACGGAATCATTGCGTGTGGAGACAAAGGTTCGAGCTTTGTGTTCGGAGAAGGATTTAAGGAGCATTATTTCGTGTTTTCGGTGTTGCCGTTGATCGTTTTCTTTTCATGTCTGACCGCCATCCTGTTTCATTGGGGCGTTATTCAGAAGATTGTCAAAGTCTTAGCTTGGTTGATGGTGCGCGTGATGGATGTATCCGGCTCGGAATCGTTAGCAGCAGCGGCAAACGTTTTCTTAGGCCACACCGAGGCGCCGCTGATGGTTCGGCCTTACCTGGAATCTATGACTCGCTCGGAGCTTATGGCCATGCTGACGGGCGGAATGGCCACGATTGCAGGCAGTGTTATGGCGGCGTATGTCGGTCTTGGAATCGATGCCGGGCATTTATTAGCGGCATCGATTATGTCGGCGCCGGCGTCACTTGTAATCGCCAAGATCATGGTTCCCGAACGAGAGCAATCGCTGACCAAAGGACAGGTTCAAGTCGAAGTCCCGCGACAGGGGCGCAATGTTATCGATGCTGCCTGTAACGGTGCGTCAATAGGCCTGAAACTGGCGCTCAATGTCGGAGCGATGGTGCTGGCTTTCGTATGTCTGATCGCCTTAATTAACTGGGGACTCGAACGAGGCCAGTTCTATGTGGTTTATCTGGTGCACGGCGCCGATGCTGCAGCGGCATTACCTGAAACCTCTGTGCTGACGTTCGAGAGGATAGTCGGATGGATATTCTGCCCGTTCGCCTGGGTCATGGGGATTGAAGCAGGGGACGTGCTCAAGGTCTCATCGCTGCTCGGCGAAAAAACCGTGCTCAACGAGTTCATAGCCTATATGGACCTCGTGGAGATGCGTGAGCAGTTGAGTCCTCGCTCGTTCACCATTGCAACTTATGCCCTGTGTGGCTTTGCTAATTTCGGCTCGGTGGCCATCCAGATTGGCGGCGTTGGTTCCATTGTCCCGTCCCGCCGGGAGGACATCGCCCAACTAAGTTTACGCTCTATGGTCGGAGGAACTTTGGCTGCTTTTACCACCGCTTGTATTGTCGGAATGTTGATTTGAAATCTCGGAGAAATTCAAACTAAATCTCCGTAAACCTTCTATTTTTCTCTCTGGCTGGTTTTCTTAAAGATAGTCTATTGAACCTATGGGAATTTTCCTAATTGTAGAAAAATATTTTTTTATCTATTTGCAAATTTTATCTTGCCAAAACTTTGATATGTCGAGAAAATAGTAAGTTAGAAGTGTTCTCTTGCTAACTTGGAGAATTATGGCACAATATTGGCCGCTCGTAGATTGGGCCTTGCTTGGCAGTCCAAATGTTTCATTTTAATTCCGCGGCTTATAAACATAGGAGAATTTGTGAATGTGTTCACAAACTCAATGTTTGAGTATTCCACAACAGCAAACTTGTACGGATCTATCGTTCCAGTCCTGCCCCGGTGTTTTCGGGGGAATCATCTCAATCGGGGGCATTATGCCTGACGTATTTTTTGTGCTGCTGAGATATACACTATTATTAACTTAAAAAGAGAGTAAAATAATGGAGTCCGTTCAGATAATTACATCGGGATCGAAGTTGGCCGAAGCAGTCATGGCTGAAAGCGGCCAGAATGTCAATCTTTGTTTTCAGTGCGGCAAGTGTGCAGCCGGTTGTCCGCTTTCCTATGCAATGGATTATAAGCCGGCCCAACTAATTCATGCCATTCGACTCGGCATGGACGATCTCGTTTTCAAGAGCACTACAATGTGGCTCTGTGCAACTTGCGAGACGTGCACAACAAGATGTCCGCAGGAAGTTGATGTCGCCAAGGTTATGGATGCCGTGAAGATAATTGCGGTTCGGCAGGGCGTCAAGCCCACGATCCCACAGATAGCCAAATTCTACCGGGCCGTGCTGGCCAATGTCAAGATGTGCGGCCGGATGTACGAGATGGGGATGATTGTCGATTATAAGATGCGAACGTTCGAATTCTTCAAAGACATGAAGCTTGGAATGAAGATGTTCAGGAAGAACAAGCTTAAGCTGGTTCCGAGCTTCACCGGTGCAATGAGGACATGGAAGATATTCAATCGCGTCAAAAAAATTGAGAAGCGTAATCTGAGTACTTAACATGAAACTGAATTATTGCTGTAGATACAGGAGATGCTCTGAAAATCCGGATCATCTGATTGATACACTATAGGAGGTTTGCATACTATGCCTACGAAATACGCCTACTATCCGGGTTGCTCACTTCACTCGACAGGTTCGGAATATGATGTATCGTTTCGAGCAGTCTGTAAGAAAGTCGGCATAGATATTGAAGAGATCAAAGGATGGGTTTGCTGCGGGACATCTCCTGCGCATTGTTCGTCGAAGCTCTTATCGCTCGCACTTCCTTATGAGACTTTATGCCTGGTCGAAAAAATGGGCCTATCCGATGTTGTTGCTCCGTGTGCATCATGTTTTTCCCGATTACGGACGGCGATATACGAGGCAAATGAAGACCCCGAGCTGGCTAAACAGATTAGTGAAGCACTTGACAGGCCTTTGCCTCAATCGATGAACGTGCTAAGTCCGCTTGAAATATTCTACGAAAAAAAAGGTCTGGCCGATGCCGTTACTAAAAAACTGCCCGGTCTAAAGGTGGCGTGCTATTACGGCTGCCTTCTCACAAGGCCGTCAAAGATAATGCAGTTCGACGAATCCGAATATCCGATGGCCATGGATGAGCTGTTTCGTTCTATGGGTATTACCACTCTTGACTGGTCATGCAAAACTGATTGCTGCGGCGGATCCCTTTCGATGACGCGTACAGACGTGGTTCTCAAGCTGACAAACGCAATTCTTGAAGAAGCCAAGGCAGTAGGGGCGAACGCTATTGCAGTTGCCTGCCCTCTCTGCCACGTAAATCTGGACACACGTCAAGAAGAGATCGAGCAGGAGTACGGCGTAAAATACGGACTACCGATATTCTACTTTACGGAACTGATGGCGTTGGCGATGGGGATACCCTCGGACGAATTGGGATTAAAGAAACATTTTGTCGGTACGAACGAGCTGTTGTCCGCCATTTGCGAAGCATAATTAGTATCGTGATAGATACAGGATGGAAAGTCAATGATCAAAAAAGCTTCTGATAAATCTGATAAAGTTGGAGCAGTTCTCGTTGTCGGAGCGGGTGTAGGCGGCATGCAGGCCTCGCTTGACCTGGCAGAGAGCGGATACAAAGTCTATCTTGTCGAAAAGGGGCCGTCTATCGGCGGGGTAATGGCGCAGCTCGACAAGACGTTTCCTACGAACGACTGCGCGATGTGTACGCTCGCTCCGCGCATGGTCGATTGCGGCGGTCACCTGAACATCGAGAAGCTGACATATTCCGAGATCGAATCCATCGAAGGGCGGGCGGGCAACTTCAAGGTCAGTATAAGAAAGAAAGCCCGCTCAGTGGACCCGGACAAGTGTACGGGCTGCGGCGAGTGTGTTACGCAATGCCTCGTTAAAAACATAGTATATTTAGAGCCGCCGGATGTGCCCAAAGTCGAGCTTGAAGCCGACGAGCAGACCAAGATAGATGAAATCATAAGCAGATATGAAGGCGGCAGGGAATCTTTAGTGCCGATACTTCAGGCCATTACGAACGAGTTTAACTGGCTGCCGCAGAAGTTGCTGATGAGAGTGTCCGAAGTCAAAGAGATACCAATCGAGCATATACTGCGAATCGCCACGTTCTATAAGGCATTCAGCCTCGAACCTCGCGGCGAACATATAGTAACCGTTTGCATGGGCACCGCGTGTCACGTAAAAGGGGCGCCGAGAATCCTTGAAAGGTTCGAGCGGGAGCTCGGCGTCAAAACAGGCCAGACTACATCCGATATGAAATTTACGCTGGAAGCGGTCCGCTGCATAGGTTGCTGCGGCCTTTCTCCGGTAATCACAATAGGTGAAGATCTATACGGCAAGCTAACCCCTGCCGAGGCGGCTAAAATCCTTGACAAATATCGTGACTGAAAGGACGTAAAGCAATGTCTAAGATTAAACCACAGGACCTTGAAAAGATCAGGGTAAGAATGGCCAGGACGATGAGCCTGCGTGATGGAGATGCGCAGGCAAAGATTACCGTTCATATGGGAACGTGCGGCATAGCCGCCGGCGCCAGAAAGATAATGAGCGCGTTGCTCGCCATTGTTGAGGAAAAAGATACGAAGGACATTGTTGTGACTACTTCAGGTTGTGCCGGGCTTTGCAGTCGTGAACCAATGATGACCGTAGAGCTCAAAGGGCAGGCCCCCGTTAAGTATATCGAGCTGGACGAAGAGAAAACCAAAAAAATCTTCTCTGATCATGTTTTGTCGGGCAAGGTAGTCAAAGAATACGCTTTGGCTATCGGCAGCGAGCGCGTCGGATAGAAACTTAAAAACGCAATGGAGATAAGTGGATGAAATCTTATCGTACACATATTATGCTTTGTGCAGGAACCGGCTGCGTATCGAACGGGTCATTCAAAGTAAAAGATGCTCTCGAAAGAGAAATCCAAAAGCATGGTCTTCAGGATGAGGTCGGCGTCGTGATGACCGGCTGTAACGGTTTCTGCGCCCAGGGGCCGGTGGCGGTGATCAAGCCGGACGAGATCTTTTATCAATTTCTGTCGGTTGATGATATTCCCCATCTGGTTGAGGAGCATTTTCTAAAAGGCAGACCTGTTGAGAAGCTTATGTATATTCCTCCATCTGAAAAAGCTCCTGTACCAAAGATGGGTGATATCGGATTCTTCGGCAAGCAAAGGCTCATTGCGCTGAGAAACAGGGGCATGATTGATCCGGAAGTTATTGACGAGTATATCGCTCGCGGCGGATATTCGGCCCTGGTCAAGGCGCTAACGAAAATGAAGCCCAGGCAGGTCATTGAAGAGATAAAACAATCCGGGCTAAGGGGAAGAGGTGGAGCTGGATTTCCTACCGGCAGAAAGTGGGAGCTGGTTGCTGCTGCAAAGGGCGACAAAAAATACTTAGTGTGCAACGCCGACGAAGGTGACCCGGGCGCGTTCATGGACCGCAGCATAATCGAATCCGATCCGCATTCCATACTCGAGGGAATGGTAATCGGAGCAAGGGCGACCGGGGCCAGTCACGGCTACGTTTACATCCGGCACGAATACCCTCTGGCCCATAAGAGATTGATAAAGGCGATAGCACAGGCAAGAGAATACGGCCTGCTCGGTAAGGACATCCTCGGCGAAGGTCTGGATTTTGATATCTCGATACAGCAGGGTGCCGGAGCTTTTGTCTGCGGCGAGGAGACCTCGCTGATTGCTTCGCTTCAGGGTGATGCCCCCGAGCCGAGAGTAAGGCCTCCTTTCCCGGCGGAACACGGAGTATGGGGCGCACCCACGAACATCAACAACGTGGAAACCTGGGCTAATGTACCGGAAATAATCAACAAGGGCGCGAAATGGTTTGCCGGCATCGGAACTGAAACCAGCAAGGGTACGAAAGTCTTTTCGGTTGTCGGCAAGGTAGAGAATACGGGGCTTGTCGAGGTCCCGATGGGTATTACACTTAAAGAGATAGTTTTTGATATTGGCGGTGGAATCCCGAAGGGCAAGAAATTTAAAGCCGTCCAGACCGGCGGGCCTTCGGGCGGATGCATACCGGCGTCTCTTCTGGATCTGCCCATTGATTATGAAAAGCTTGCCGAGGTCGGCTCGATCATGGGCTCGGGCGGCTTAATCGTAATGGACGAAGACACGTGCATGGTCGATGTGGCAAGATATTTCCTTGAGTTTTTGAAAGACGAATCATGCGGCAAATGCACGGCCTGCCGTGAAGGAATTGACGTCATGCACGGGATACTTGAGCGGATATGCCAGGGAAACGGCAAAGAAGGTGACATAGAAATGCTTCAAGAGCTGTCCGAAGCGGTTAAAGATTCCTCTCTCTGCGCCCTTGGAGGAACCGCCCCGAATCCGGTGCTCAGCACAATCCAGTATTTCCGCGACGAATATGAAAGTCATATAAAGGAAAAGAAATGTCCGGCCGGAGTGTGTAAGGCGTTAATAACGTATACTATTGATCCGGAAGCATGTAAAGGCTGCAGGTTGTGTGCGAAAAATTGCC
Source organism: Sedimentisphaerales bacterium (assembly GCA_016936275.1). Taxonomy (GTDB): domain Bacteria; phylum Planctomycetota; class Phycisphaerae; order Sedimentisphaerales; family Anaerobacaceae; genus JAFGPJ01. The sequence goes on along the minus strand of JAFGPJ010000123.1, from coordinate 2,012 downwards.
CTCAGGACGCCATTACGGGCGAAGCGAAGGAACCGCATATAATCGATCAGGACAAGTGTATAAAATGTGGAGTTTGCTTCGATGCCTGTAAGTTCGATGCAGTATTAGTAAAATGATTTTGGAAGATATAAAAAAAATTCTGGAAGCGGAAGTTATCGTCGGAGACGAGCTTCTAAGCAGAAACATTAAAATGGCTTGTGGATGTGACTTAATGAGCGATGTCTTGAGTTTCGTGAAGTCCGGGTCCCTGCTCTTGACTGGTCTGACAAATCCGCAGGTGGTGCGCACGGCGGAAATGGCAGACTTGGCCGCAGTTTGTTTTGTTCGCGGCAAAAGACCGGACCGGGAAACAATTGAATTGGCCAAATCCAAAGACATCCCTTTATTAATGACGCATCTGCTGTTGTTCGAGTCTTGTGGTCGGTTACATCTAAAAGGTCTTTCTGGTTGTTCGGAAAATGTGAAGCAACATTGATTAGGGCATTCTCAAGTGGCACCGAATAATAAAATCAGCAAGATTCAGGAATTAGTATATGAAATCAGGGTGGGCGAAGTAATGAAAAAAGATGTTTTTACAGTTAGCCCGCGAACCCATATGAGCGTTTTAAGGGTAATCCTAAAGGAAAATCGTTTTTCGGGAGCGCCGGTCATAGATAAAGGTGAATTAATAGGTATTATCAGTATCGAGGATTTTATTAAGTGGCTTGCTGGCAGGGAGGAGGATTGTCCTATCAGTGAAAAGATGACCAGAAATGTTAGTACCCTTTATACCGACGAGCCATTAACCAATGCTATCAGCAAATTTGACCAGCATGGTTTCGGGCGTTTAATAGTTATTGATCGCTATAGTAAAAAACTCGAGGGTATCCTTACTAAGGGAGATATCGTTGAAGGGCTACTTAAAAAACTGGAAATTGATTACGACGATGAAGAATCACGTCGTTTGAGAATTCAACACTTTTTTGAGGACATTTCCGCGGACAAAACCGTGCTGCTTTTTCAGTATGATGTTATTGGTCATGATTTTAAGCGTGCCGGAGAGTGTTCCAGCAGGTTAAAGGCCACGTTGAAGCGATTGGGTTTGCACCCTCAGACTACTCGTCGGGTTGCCATCGCTACGTATGAAGCGGAAATGAACCTGATAATTTATACAGACGGCGGGCATATACGAGTTCGTGTCGAGCCCCATGAGATACTTGTTAGAGTTGAAGATTCAGGCCCTGGAATTCCTGATATCGAAAAGGCTCTGCAGCCCGGGTATTCAACCGCACCCGAATGGGTTCGAGAATTAGGTTTTGGTGCTGGAATGGGACTCAACAATATCCGCAAGTGTGCCAGTAAAATGGACCTTAGGTCAACAGCAGGAAAAGGCACACGGTTGGGGATATATGTCTCGGTCGAAGATGGAGCAGGCTGTGAAGCTAACTGAATTAGTACAAAAATTAAATCTGAGCGTCAGGTCGGCCAAAGGTAATTTGGAGCGTGAAATCACCGGCGGGTACGCCAGTGATCTTCTCAGTGATGTTCTAGCCAATGGTGAAGAAGGAAACATTTGGATTACTTTGCAGATTCATCAGAATATTATCGGCGTAGCGAGCATAAAAGATCTGGCCGGCATCATTTTAGTAAACAGTAGAGAGCCTGAGCCGGAGACCGTTGATAAAGCTGAAGCGGAGAATATACCTGTTATGGTGTCCGAGCTGCCGACATTTGAGCTGGTCGGCAGGCTATATAATTTAGGAGTTGGTGGAACGAAAGAATGAGAAAGGTCAGGGCCGATTTGCATTTGCATACTTGCCTTTCTCCCTGTGCTGATATGCAGATGCAGGCCACGGCCATAGTAGAGCAGGCCAGGAAAATGGGTTTGGATGTGATTGCCATATGTGATCATAATTCGGCGGAGAACGTTGCCGCGGTTGTCAAAGCCGGGCAAAGAGAAGCTCTTCCGGTAATTCCGGGGATTGAGATAACCTCGTCCGAGGAAGTCCATATTCTGGGTCTGTTCGAAACCG
>JAFGPJ010000122.1 GCA_016936275.1 Sedimentisphaerales bacterium | reverse complement strand
GCCCGCATCAGGCCGGTGTTGCCTTCCTGGATGAGGTCGAGAAAGCTCAGGCCGCGGTTGCGATATTTCTTGGCGATGGATACAACCAGGCGAAGGTTCGCGCTGGAGAGCGTGCGCTTTGTTTCCTCGTACTGAGAGTAGACTTTATCGAGGACGGCGATTCTTTTGGCGAGCTGCTGCGGCGTTTCCATCACCAGCTCCTGCAGACCGTTCAGCTCCTGCTCCATTGCAGCTATATCTTCTGCTGTAATATCTCCGTTGGGGCCTGCGGCAATCGCCTGCTCTAATTGATACATTTTATCGCAGATGCCGTGGAGCTTGTTCTTTATCGGCTGGATTCTGCTGGTTCGCAGACTTAGCTCTTCAAGAAGCGTTGCGATTTTTCGTTTGGACCTGCGTAATCGTTTTAATGCTACTTTACTCTCGTCGCCGTTCGTAAGAGTTTGCTTGAACAGACCCTGGTTGATCTTAAGCAGCTCATCCACTGTTTTGATGTTCTCGGGGAGCCGTTTTTTGATTACGCTTTTGGTCATATTATGTGTCGTGCCGACTTTGATTGTTCTATCAAAAGACACCGCGCCGTTATGGACCTGCTGTAGTAACTCCAAAGAGTTTCTGGCGCAATAGTCGCATTGCAGCATTTTTCTTCTGAATGCCATTCGAGCCAGCTCGATTTTTCTTGCTAAAGATATTTCGGAATTCCTCGTCAGCAGCGGTATCTGGCCCATTTGAGTCAAATACATACGGATGGGATCGTCAATTCGCCGAGCGCCTTCTTCGCCGACGAGCTGTTTTTCGAGCAGCTCATCCTCATCATCTTTGAGTTCTTTATCTTTGTCGTCTTCTTCCTCGACCAGTGATTCGTCTGCTTCATCAAACTCATCATCCTCTGTTGTTTTCGCAGCCCGATGCGCCTCCACATCAGCCTCGTCAATCAGGCTGATTCCCCTCTCATCCAGTGTCGCCAGCAGCCGATCCAGGCGGACCGCACTTACAGCATCTTCCGGCAAATCATCGTTCATCTCATCGTATGTGAGAAATCCTTTTTTCTCGCCCTTCTCGATGAGCTTTTTTATCTGCAGTTCAGTGTTATCGATTTCGGCGACATCTGTCGATGCGTTCTCAGTTACGACTTCTTTATCCGCTTCTTTTTTAGCAGCCTTTTTTGTGCGTGTCTTTTTTCTTTTTTTTGCCACAATTCGTTTCCTTGCCTGTTATTAATTTTCAATCCGTAATAGTGTTGATGGATTCTTAATCCGACATTATTACAAACGTCTCATCCTTCCAATTACCTTTACGGCCATCCGTTCGCTGTTGTTCGCTACACCATTCCAATGATATCCTGTTTTTTGCCCGTATTCCGATACTTTTTTCGCAGATATTCAGTCCCATCTTCTATTGCTTTGATATCGGTGTTCTGCTTTTGCGTTTTGTGCTGCTCAATGACACTCAAAGCCCCTGCCAGACTGGATTCGAAATTGCCTTTCTTCTGACCGACCGCCGACAGTTCCATAATGCAGTTTCCAAGCTCCACTGACTCGGCCTGTGCCATAATCTTGTTCAATGGAGTATTGATCTCGTCATCAAGCGTCTCAAAAAGGATTGCAGCCACCTGCCTAAGTATCGGTACATCGAATATATCGACTGAAATTTTTTGTTTTATCGCCTCATACAGTTTCGGCTCATTCAGAAGTACCTCCAGCACATCGCGCTGTGCCGCAGCAAAACGGCCCTGACCATAATCGACGCCGGGCACGTTTACGCCTCGGCTCTCATAACCGGCCGCCCTCTGTGCCTGTCTGAGGCGCTTATTCAGCTCGGCGTTGATTTGCCTGCTGTCAAGACCGATAATACTCGCAATCTGCTTTACCCACAGACCTAAGTCGATATCGTGAATTTTACCAGCCTGCATGCCCGTAGCGATGGTTTGCAAATATTCATCAACAGCCGACTTTTTTCCGGCTAACGTGTCCTCGCTGGCGAATTTCTCCTTCAGCCTGTCCCATTTGAATTGGAAAACGTCAACTGCATCGGCGATTAGCCGTTCGAATCCTTCTTTTCCGGCCGCCAACAGGAAATCACACGGATCTTTGCCTTCCGGCACAGAGGCCAGCTTGATATCGATCCGCTGAGCCAGGCAGACATCCAGCGCCCTGTTGGCCGCCTCGATTCCCGCTACGTCATTATCGAAGACCAATATGACCTTCCTGGCATACCTTTTTAAGATACGCCCGTGCCCCGTCGTGAAGCTGGTACCCAGAGCTGCGACTACGTTGCAGCAGCCGAACTGGTGGGCCATGATACAGTCGGTATAGCCTTCCACAACGACCGCCGTGCCCGTTGATACAATTTCGTGCCGGGCCTGCTCCAGTCCGTATAGCGAGTTGCTCTTGTCGAAGAGCACCGTTGTCGGCGAATTTAAGTACTTGGCCCCGTTATCGTCCAGCGTTCTGCCGCCAAAGCCAATCACCCGGCCGGTCACATCGGTTATCGTAAACATCAGCCGGTTGACGAACTTGTCCTGGTTCTGGCCGAGAATAAGTCCAGCCTGCTCCAGAAGTTTCAATACCGCTTTGTTGCCCATCGATTCCCTGATTAGCCCGTCCGGAGAATCTATTGCCAGACCAAGCTGCCATTTTTCGATGCTTTCGGGGCTAATCTGCCTTTCGGCGAGATAATCACGGGCAAATTTACCTAATTTAGCATCTCTGAGATTCCGATGGAAATACCTCGCCGCCCAGATGTTGGCTTTGGCCAGCCTGTTGGGATCGACATCTTCTATTTGTCCGCTTTCAGCAGTTTCGGCTCCGCTCCGGGGGCGTTTTGGCATTTGCCTTTTTTCGAGTTTTATGCCGGCACGCTCGGCTAATCTCTCGATTGCCTGTGGAAAAGTCAGGTTCTCGCGCATCTGGATGAATTTGAAAACATCTCCGCCGGCCCCGCAGGCAAAACATTTGAAGATCTGCTTGACGGGATTGACGTTCATGCTCGGTTTATGGTCGTCGTGGAAAGGGCACAAACCCACCATTTCACGCCCCTTTTTCTTCAGGCTCACGTGTTCGCCGATTACGTCAACTATATCATTGGCCTGCTGAACCTGGAGAACCATACTGTTATCGAACATCCCTGCCATGTATGTTATCTGTCCTTTTTAATACTGACGAGAAGTTTCCCCTAATTGTTCAACCTAAAGTACCTCCCCCCGAATTAATGGGGTGGCTAAATCCAGCGGAAATTTTTTACCGCTGGACTACTCTAATATAGGCACAATTCACCAAAAAGTCAAGTCGTCCCTAAAAAACACGTATTAATGCTGAAAAACGCCATTACAAAACGAATGGACATTTGGTTAATTAAGACTCATAGGAGAAATTAATAAAGAAAAATGTGCCGGATTCTGAGTTTTCATCGTCCTCAGTGTGGGCTAATGTACTTAAGTAAAAGCATATTCTAACTATCTTGAGCAAGAGGAATCAGGGTACGCCAGATCAGCAGCCACTTTCCTTCAGTACGGCCAAGAACCATTACATCATTGCCGGTTTCGCTGAAGGTCTTGCCTTCCATAGCCCATTTCGTTTCATAGCTGTAATAGACAATCGCAACGTCGCAGAAGACATCTATTTTCATAGACAGCTCTTTGTATTCGAGAACAGTGCCTTTAGCACAAAAATCCTCGACACTTTTTGAGATAAGTATCTCTGCCTTCGGCCCGCTGGACAAAACCGGGAGGAACAATGATCACGTCTTTGTGGCAAAAGCTTTTGATGGTTTCGATGTCGCCCTTCCGAGAAGCTTCATTGATCCTCTTAACAGTTTGCCGGATTTCGTTTTTCATATCGTCATTTGAATCAGCCAAAATGCATATCCTTACTCAATCTCTTTTGTGACTACATCGAGGATTTCTTTTTCTCGCCGCTGCAGCAATTCGCCGAGTGGATCCAGACTGAGCCGGTAAAACAGCGCAAGAAGCGCCAATAGGGCCGCCGAGGATAAAAGGTTCACTGGCGCGGCCGGCAGCCGGCCGAATCTGGATAGAAGCAGTCCTATCGCCGGCGGAAAAAATATCGGGGCCATCAGCATCGGAAAGAACAATCGCGATACCAAAATCAGGATGGTTGTTTTCGTGGAAGATTTCGTCGGCTTCAGCGAGCCTGGAGCAATGCGGTAAGGAACGAAAATAGATATCATATTACCCACCATGCTGAGTATCAGGAAGCCTGCCAGCAATTGCAGGCAGGCGGAAATAACGGTAACGAACGAGATGTCCATGACGATTTTAACAAATATCAGAAGAATCGCTCCGGTTACTACTGCGAGCGGCAGAAATGCAAGGTTCTTTCCCAGCAGGATTTGTTTACGCGGCGTCGGCAGCAGGACGAGCTGCCGAAAGCCGCTCCGGTCAAAGCCAAACAGGTTGTACATGAGCTGGCTTAGACCAAGGCACATAAAAACGACAGCTCCGGTAGCTATGAGCGGCTTGAAGCTCTCGCCGATATTCGCCGAACGCTTTACGAAAATCATTGTCCCGAAAATCAGGAGCATGATGAAATTCGTTCCCAGCATCATTTTCACTTCGGGCGCCCGCATCAGGCAGCGAAAGAAGGCCAGGGCCGAGGCCGCAGCCTCTTCCGGAATCCCGGGAATTTGTCTCTCGATGAGGTTCTTGCCTGTGCCAGCGAGCTTTTCGGCCTTCGGTTTTCGTTTAGACGTCCTGCCGGTTGCTTGTCCCTGATAGAAACGAATGGTTGATCTGTAGGCCCTTCTTAAACCCAGTCCGCCCAGAAGGAACCCGCCGGCCGCTCCCAAAACCGCAGGCCAGACGTTTCCCGTGGCCAGTGACATCGCCCCGTTGCCCACCCATAAGAAGGGCACCACTTTGTGAGCAATCAACAGCCCTTGAGGAAGGACAATCTTTTCACGTTTACGTGTTTCACCGGGCGTTTCTTGTTCCGACTGCACTGATTCGGTGGTTTTGGGTCTGTGGCGTTCACGATTATGTGAGAGGTTTCCAAGGATATACGGTATCTGGCTCAGCAGGATGAAGGCGAAGGTTACCCCGGCAATAATTGTCCGGCGGCGCCGCTTGTTCATCATCAGCGTTACCAGCCATCCGCGCAGGCAATAGGTCCACGCCGTAACCATAAAGATAATACCGAGCACCAGCGGGAACATCAGAATCATGAATCCTCTGCCGCCCAGAATCAAACCCAACGAAAGACCGAGCATCCCCGGCAAAAACAGAATGATACTCGTGGTCAGATGCGAGGCAACATAATTGATCAGAAAGACATTTCGCAGCGAGATCGGCAGATGCAGCAGCCGGCTGATGTCGATTGTTTCAGCACGCTGTATCTCCGAGACAATCCCGGCCAGCCAGAAAAACAGAAAAATTATAACAATTAAATCCCATACGACCAGCATGACAGACGGCGGAGCCTTTGACAGGGCAAAGGTGCCTGCCAGCAGGCCGGCGACGGCGCCCACGAATCCTATGCCTAACCCGATGAAAGTAATAATTATTGTCAGTATGGCGTTAATTTTCCCGCCGCGAGACCATTGATTCCGGCTCAGACGCCACCGCAGCCAGATGATTGTGCGAAGTTGGCTCCAGTTCATCTAATCCTCCAGCCAGCTTAGCTTCTGCCGCTCGACGTGATCGCTGCCGACCGCCTCTAAGAACCTTTCCTCCAGCGAGCCGGCGGCACGGATTTCGTCCATAGTGCATTGATGCACGAGCTTGCCCTCGGCGATGATCCCGACGTCCGTGCAGAGCCGTTCGACAATCTCAAGAACGTGCGAGGTCAGAAAAACGGTCGCGCCGCGCGCCACGCAGCGTTTGAGCGTGTC
>JAFGPJ010000121.1 GCA_016936275.1 Sedimentisphaerales bacterium | reverse complement strand
TGGACGACTCTATAGAAGTTTTTTCAATACCTGCCGACGGAATAGCTGTTGAATTAGGAAGCCCCAAGAGCACCAATATGGTGGCATTGGGTGCATACCTGCAGAAAAGAGGATACCTTACACCTGATGCTGCGGCCCAGGCTTTGCCTGACGTTCTCGCCAAACGGTACCATCAAACCTTGCCGGTCAATATCGAGGCCCTGCACAAGGGAGGCGAATACGCCAGAAATCACAGCCATGATTGAGTATAAAAGTTGCAGCAACAAAATTCATCTCGGCATAGAATTCCGCGTGTCGATATTTATAATTTTGACAGTATTTTTGTCCGGTTTGGACCTTCATGCCGCGGAGCAATACAAGAAGCTGGCCAGAGACGCGGTATCCGACATCGTTGACGGCAAATATGATGCGGCCATCGAACACTTTGAAGGTTATCTCAGCGAGCATCCGAATGACCTTGAATCAATGTATGGTCTGGCTGTTGTTTACGCTCAAAAACAGGAGATTGGCAGGGCCGTCGCATACGTGCAGAAGGCTGTTGACGAGGGGCTGCCTTTTGCACGTTTTCTTGCCGGTCCGAGGGACCTGTTGAGACCTTTAACGGGCAGCACCGACTTTAAGGTGCTTGCTGAAAAGTACGCCGTGGAACTGCTGCATGGTCCCATGCTTGGCTGTGTGACCGAGAGCAGCGCAAAATTCTGGGTCCGCACAGCAAATGAAGTCCCTGTCGAAATCGTTGTAAGAGTTGCCGGTACGGATGATTCTTTCCGGAGAAAAGCAAACGGAAAAACGAGCAGCAAACGGGATTACACGGCAGTGCTCGCAGTTGAGGATTTGAAGCCCGGCACATTATACGAATACGAGCTTAGGATTGACGGCAATAAAGAAGCCGGAGGGGGGCGTTTCCGAACGTTTGGTCCTTCCGGTAGGTCAGCCCAATTCCAGGTTGGCTTCGGAGGCGGCGCCGGATTTACGCCGGAACACGAGAGAATGTGGAATACAATCTACAGCCATAATCTGCCTGCTTTTCTTCTGCTCGGTGACAATGTCTATATTGACAATCCGACGAGGCCCGCCGTGCAACAATATTGTTACTATCGGCGTCAATCCCGTCCTGAATTCCGGAAGCTTGTCGCTTCGGCGTCAATCTTTGCTATCTGGGACGACCACGACTTTACGACCGATGACGCCGGGGGCGGTCCGGAAATCTACACACCCGAATGGAAGATTCCAGTCTGGCGCACATTTACGTACAACTGGAACAATCCATATTATGCCGGGGGAGAAAAACAGCCCGGCTGCTGGTTCGATTTCTCCATTAGCGACGTTGACTTTTTCATGCTGGACGGCCGGTATTATCGCGACGATCCGAAAAGCGATAATCCCTCTATGCTCGGCCAAGTCCAGAAAAAATGGCTGTTCGAAAAGCTGAAATCTTCCAAAGCTACGTTTAAGGTTCTGGCCTCACCGGTGCCCTGGGCACTGGGCGCAAAGCCCGGCAGCAGCGATCCGTGGCAGGGCTACAGGCAAGAAAGAGAGCAGATATTTTCCTTTCTGGAAACAAACAAGATTGACGGCGTCATTCTTATCTCCGCCGACCGCCATCGCTCTGATGCCTGGAAAATCGAAAGAGAGAACGGATATGACCTGTATGAGTTCGAAAGCTCAAAACTGACCAACATCCACACGCACAAGATCATGCCCGGTGCCATATTCGGTTATAACAAGAAATGTTCATTCGGACTGCTCACGTTCGATACAACCAGGTCGGATCCGGAAGTTACGTACCAGATCATTAGCATCGATAACGAGCTTATCTGGGAATTTTCGCTAAAGAAAAGCCAGTTGACACACAGCAAGACCGAATAAAAAGGCGTCGTTCAATAGGCTGATTAATGCAAGTAAATGACTTGATTGAGCAACATTCCTGTAATATAATACACCAAGTACAATAAATTACAGATAATCAATCTGAAAATGGAAAGTTGAAATGGCCAAAAAATCAAATAACAGAAGTACTAAGGCAATTTGCAGCTTCTGCGGCAGGTCAGGAAGTCAGGCTGAAACGCTTATCGAGGGACCGAACAAGGTCTTTATCTGTCCAGAATGTGTGGAACTATGCCATAATATCATTCGGCAGGACCGCAAACGGGCAACCAAAGGTGCTGTCAGCCTAAAGGAAATGCCGAGACCCAGAGCAATTAAAGAGTATCTGGACCAATACGTCATCGGTCAGGAACACGCTAAAAAATATCTCTCTGTGGCGGTGCATAACCATTATAAAAGGCTGCTGCACAGCGACAGCAACGACAGCGACGTCGAGATAGATAAATCAAATGTTCTGCTCATTGGCCCGACCGGTTCGGGTAAAACACTGCTTGCCCGCACACTTGCTCGTGAATTGGAGGTGCCGTTTGCAATATGTGATGCGACCACGGTTACCGAGGCTGGATACGTCGGCGAAGACGTTGAGAATTTCCTGCTGCGACTGCTGCAGGCCGCCGACTACGACATCGAAGCTGCACAACGGGGCATCGTTTACGTCGACGAAATTGATAAGATCGGCAAAACATCTCAGAACGTTTCGATCACTCGTGACGTTTCCGGAGAGGGAGTCCAGCAGGCCCTGCTGAAAATGCTTGAAGGGACTATCGCCAACATCCCGCCGCAGGGAGGGCGAAAACACCCGGAACAATCCTACATACAAATTGATACCGCGCAAATACTTTTTATATGCGGCGGAACTTTCGTAGGTCTGGAAAATATTATCAAAAAGCGGCTCGGCAAAAAAATGATCGGTTTCGATTCGGAACTGGGCGGTAAAGTTGATGACAAAACAGAATACAGCAATTTGCTGGAACAGGTCATACCTGAAGATATCATCGAGTACGGAATGATTCCCGAGATGGTTGGAAGACTTCCGGTCATCACGACGCTTTCCGCTCTCGACGAAGCGGCGCTGATCGACATTTTGACAAAACCGAAAAACGCTTTGTGCAAGCAGTATCAGAGATTTTTTGAGATGGAAGATGCTGAGCTTGAGTTTACGGACAAAGCATTACGCGCATTGGCTAAAAAAGCGCTAAAGCGTGACACCGGCGCCAGAGCACTGCGCTCGATCACCGAAGAGCTGATGATTGATTTGATGTATCAACTGCCGGAAGAATCCAAGCCAGCGAAATATGTAATTACTCCGGAAATTGTCGATGGCAAGGCCGATTTATTCACGGCAAAACAAAAGGCAAAAAAAGAATCGGCATAAACTATAAGTTACTCAAACCGGCAGGGTCAGTCATGTGAATAAGGTTCGAGCACATAGGAACAGAACAATCACGCTCAGCCGGGCAGAAACGGATCAATACAGCAAAGATTTAATTCACTTCTCTAAACCTGTTGAGCCTGATGCCCTCAATAATAAAATAGTAAATCAGGACATATTTGATGTTCTTCGCTTATTGCCGGAAGGTTTTGCTGACTTGCTGATATTGGATCCGCCCTACAATCTTACCAAGACCTTTACTTCAACTACTTTCAGAAAAAAGAGTAATGCTGAATACGCTGAATGGTTCGAGAGCCTGCTGGTTGAATTGTTGTCCACACTAAAAAGAACAGCTTCGGTTTATGTCTGCTCGGAATGGTGTTCGTCCACGGCCGTTCATCTCGTGCTGGACAAGCTGCTGAAGGTGAGAAACCGGATTACCTGGGAGAGAGAAAAAGGCAGGGGCGCAAAGAAGAATTGGAAAAACGCCTCAGAAGACATCTGGTTTGCTACGGTTTCCGATGACTATGTTTTCAATGTGGACAATTTGAAGCTCAAACGCAGAGTTCTTGCCCCATACACCGACAGCAACGGTGTTCCGAAGGATTGGCAGGAGACAACCGCCGGCCAGTTTCGGCTGACCCATCCGTCGAATTTATGGAATGATATCACGGTTCCGTTTTGGTCGATGCCGGAGAACACGGACCATCCCACGCAGAAGCCGGAAAAACTATTAGCTAAATTGATTCTGGCAAGTACAAAGCGAGGTGACCTTGTATTTGACCCGTTTATGGGTGTAGGCAGCAGTATTGTGACGGCTAAAAAGCTGGATCGTAAATTTCTCGGAGTTGAAATTGAAAAAGAATACTGTCTGCTTGCTGCAAAACGCCTGAAACTGGCCGAACTCAATGGAACGATTCAGGGATACCATGGTGGTGTTTTTTGGGAGAGAAACACACTCAACAGGCAGAATAAACACAAAAAGAAAAATGCTGCTTTATAGCATAACTTCGGTGAATCAATATGAATGGGGGATTGTCCCGCTTGATCTGGACTTGTTATGCTGTTATAGTCGGGGCAAACGAAATACAATTCGAATTCCATAATGGATAACAGAGAGCATATTACCGCTGTAGGTGACGGATTATTAATATTGGCGCCGGCCAAGATAAACCTGTCACTTTTAATAGCCGGTAAAAGACCCGACGGTTTCCACGAGATAGAAACCATTATGGCAAAAATCGACTGGTATGATGAAATACTCATTCAGCCGGGCCGCCAAACAGGCATAGAATTGATTTGCAAGGGGCCCAACTGGGCGCCGGCGGGTGAAGACAATCTCGCCTACAAAGCTGCCAAAAGTCTGCTGGAAAGTTGCAGCTTGAAGCCTGATGTCAGAATTACTCTGACAAAAAATATCCCGGCTGGAACCGGTCTCGGTTCGGCGAGCAGTGACGCGGCAGCTACTCTTATCGGCATAAACCACTACTACAAATTAGACCTCAACCCCAAAATCCTTTTCGAAACAGCGGCGAAGTTAGGTAGTGATGTAGCTTTCTTTCTGGATGGCCCGCTGGCATTTTGTACGGGAAAAGGAGAAAAAGTAAAAAAAATAGATGAAATTTTCAATTTTTTGGCTCTTTTGATACTTCCCGATGTAAGTGTCTTTACAAAAAAGGTTTACGCTAATTACAGGCACAACCGCCAACTCTATAAAAAGCTCAATATTCGAATAAAAAATCATATCCTTAAAAACAGGATTGATTTGGCAGTTAAAATGTGCACAAATATGTTGGCAGAAAGTTGTTTTGAATTGGAAGGAAGTCTTGCCGAGCTGAAGAAAAATATTGAGTCGTTAGGTATTGGGCCTTGCTGTCTAAGTGGCAGTGGATCGGCAATGTTTTGTATCATTGAGAGAGGAGATGAAGACAAAGCCGTGGAAAGCATGCGCAAACTTGCGGATAAAATCGGATGCAAAAGCATTATTGTCAGAAACAATAGATGGTAAACTTTTAAGCGAGACAAAAAATGAAAATCAGTGAGGTCAGAGTCAAATTGGTGAGCAACAAGGATGACAGGCTGAAAGCTTTTTGCTCGATAACGATGGACAACGAGTTTGTCGTTCGTGACATCAAAGTCATCG
>JAFGPJ010000120.1 GCA_016936275.1 Sedimentisphaerales bacterium | reverse complement strand
AACCCCTCGTAACCCTCTTTTCCTTACTCTCGTTAAAGACAAGACAATCTTTCTTTTTGTCCTTAGATGTCAATATTCAAGTGTGACTACAGGGGGCTTCTATAATGTAGCGTTGACCCTTTGGACAATAACTACTTGTCTCATGTTGCGGTCTGACCCCTCTATTTGCTACTGGATTCGGTGGTGAGATGCAATCAAATACAACATTACCGGTACAATAAATTATTTTAATGTTCTCGGCAGTTTTATCAACTAAAATCTCGATTGATGAAGCTTATTGACAACGCCCTTGTAGAACTCAAATTCAAGGTTTTTCTTTATGCGGACTACAGCTATAGTGTGAGAAAACCTACTATCCCTACTGCCAATCCCTTTTTCGTACCTTCGCAGTTTGACCAGAACCAGTAAATCCACGTCTCGTGTGGCTAATACGTTTCTCAATAGTTCGTCAGAGCACACAAGGCGGACTCCTGAGGAGGATGCTTCATCCTCATGTTTACTCTTATAACCCCACGCTTGTGAGTACGCCATTGGCTTACGCACAGGGTTCTTCCAAATTCGCTGAAAAGCATCATCAGTCTGAAGTGAGAAGGTTGTGACAATACTTTTCGCGAAGCAGGGGCGCTGCATGGCGCAAATCGAACCAAGAGGATCATCTTCATCTAACCTACCTTCCCAAGAAGGATAGACAGTCCAAGGAACATAGTCTTTCTTATCGTTCCTCAGATACTCCTCCTCATACTCATTATATGTTGGAAGCCAGACGACAAAGGGCTCCTCCTGAATAAGTTCTTTTGCCAAAACCACAGCTTTTCTTGGCACCACCAAGGCAGAACTAATGTGGACTTCAATGTTGTCAGGTGAACTCCAGTTCCCTTGAACAACGATCTCTTTCCGCAAAGCAGAATCCGCACCAATCAGGCTCAAAATCTTGGTTTTGTCTCCGGTTATAACAAGGTCATCTTCACCTTTTTCGAGTAAATTGACTTTGATAGCAAGAGGAGGTCTGTCCATGCCATCGGATAACCATAATCCATCCTTTCTGGTGAGCAGCCGCCCATTCAGCCACTCTGGCCAAGGATCCTCCCCGTACCAATCATCTGTTACTGGATACCGTGATAGCAGTCTACCAGCAACGACTAATAAAGCGTGCCAGCCAAGCTGCTGACCATATGAGTGATACATAGAGGTCATTCCGCTGAGGCGATTCCTGTGACTTACTTTGCGCCCACCATCATCGTACATGGTTGTTATATCTGTATCATAGGCGCGGACGGCTTCGGTAATCATGTCTTTCACTTCCCAACCGGACTTTCCGAAAACGTCACTCAGATTGTCCACATTATACTTTTCGAAATCGTAATCTAAATAGAATTCCTGCTCAGGTTTTGGCATTCCTTCTGGTCTCCCGTGATAGAACGAGCTACGCCCACCTTCTTTTAGTTTCTTTTTTAGCCGCGGGAATGGTGAAACGTTAATATCTCTAATCTGAATTTTTTCTTTGGCCGATAACTCAAGGCTCCCTCTTTCAACGCACGTTAGAATTGCTTGCGACGCAAAGTGCCTCATCAGAACGTGCGGTGATTTATCATCAAAAACTATTTCTCTGAGGACACCTTGATACTTGGCGATTTGTTTGGGGTCGTCCATCGCAATTCTGGCTAATGCTATAAGAAGCCAGAGCCGTGCATGCATGTAGTAAAAGCTCAATTCGGGAGCCTGGAAGGGATGAGCGTCTTCTGTTGGAAACCTCGCAACCAGCTCATCTACGACCTTCCATCTTTCGAATTTCGCAAAACACCTTACACTATGTGCAGCTCGCCACCTGTCGGAAGCGTGAGGAGAACCTAACATTCGCCATACTAATCCAGAGGCGATTTCTATTGGGTCATTTGTTGGATAGAGTCCGTCTTTCCATTCCCCGTCAGCAACTTTGCAAGCGAGCTTGGCGGAATTGCTGTTTAACAGTCTTGCCAACGCTAATTGTCCTTCCCCATTATCAGCTTCATCACAAAGAATCGAAGCCAGACCTAACCATACGGAGGCCGGAGCATAGGAATCTGGCGACGCGAATGCCTTGATGAGCTCTAGCGCCAAGCTTGCAATTGGGACCCCTGTAAGGTCTGAAACCTCCTTTAACTCGTACCCCGACAGTTGACCGTAACTCAGGAAATCTTCCGCATGAAGCTGCAATATCGATACTCCAAGAGCTTCGTAGGTCGATGCCAAAGCCGCCGACGATGTTTTCCACTCCCTTTTACACTTCTCCAGCTCGCGCAATTTCGTGTATATGTCGAGATTCTCAAGTCGGGAGAGTATCTGTATGTAGCGGGGCCAGCCCGAGAAAGGCACTCTTGCACGCAGGTTTTCGAAAAATTCTTCTTTGAGATCGTGGATGTACTGCATCCTATTTAGCTCACCTATCGCCTTTCCTACGGATACCTCATCAGTTGAGTCGGTTTTAGTAGCCAGTTTCATAAGCTTGGCTCGGTTCTGCCTGTCCGTAATTACGATTCTCTTCGGCAATCGTGGATCGGATCTTCCGTGATAATTCATGTGCTCATTGAGTTCAGCATGAACTTTGGCGAAATGCTCACGAGCAGCAGAAAGATAAACGGTCGTCGCCGACGCCTTCCCCAACGCCCTTTCTGCGATGGACGCCAGCGCTTCTGTAATGCTACCCATCGGCACGCCGGGGTTGTTGTCCTCGAATTGCTGGATCAATTCTCTTATCAATTTCTCGTGATTTAGATAACTCTTGTCGTCAATAGTCTTAGCTAACGTTGCAGTGTTACAACCCCACAATTCAACAGGATTCGATAGCCTCAGTAATGCCAAAGCGTCTTCCGGCTCGATTTTGCCGTGAT
The DNA here is from genome assembly GCA_016936275.1 of Sedimentisphaerales bacterium. GTDB lineage: Bacteria > Planctomycetota > Phycisphaerae > Sedimentisphaerales > Anaerobacaceae > JAFGPJ01. The sequence continues at coordinate 4,571 of JAFGPJ010000120.1, read as the reverse complement.
CGATGAGCGCTGTGAGGTACGGCAGCAGCGTGTAATTCAGAGAAATCTTCGATCGGTCGTCCCAGCGACTTAGTTTTGCGAGACTTTTACATCCCGACGTTCTTGACATACCTTTTGCAAATGCGACCCAAGGAAATTTCTCCTCCTCGTCAGGAATATTGAGCTCACATATGTTTGCGAGCATATGAAAGTCCTCTTCGGCAAGTTCATTTCCTCTCAAAGACGAAGCAAACAGCAGAAGCTCATTTGTAAATTGATAGTCGCCAGATCCGATGGCGTCCATCTGTTCTAGACCCGCCTTGAAGTATGCCGCCGCCTCGTCTCTACTAGCAGGCAAAATCGCCCTCGCAAGTTGCGCATAGAGGGCAGCCCTATAGCCGACATCGTATTCATTTTCGATGAAGGATCTCGTTTTCAAAGCCTGCTCGCCCGCAAAAACATGCAGGCTCCTTCTCTTTGCGAGGATAGCCACCACTTCGATTAAGGTAGAAGCGCATAGTATGTCTTGTTCATGTAATCGATCTAAAAACACTCTAACCGACGCCGCAGACAGATCCGTTCGAGCCCACAGAGCAAACACTGCGAGTTGGTACCCTAGTGACTCAAAGAAATGATTAATTCTCTCGGAACTGTATCGGTCACGCTTCTTTCTCGTCTCTGCCCACGCTTCTAGTAGAGCCAGAAACGCCTTGTCGCCCTTATTGATGGGAGTCCCTATCACACTAGCGAATGCCTTGGTTAATGTCAGCAATGGCTCTAGTCGGCTGTCAATGTAACTTTCTGCATCTCGTTTTAGCTCATAGCTGATGGCCTTTCTGTCCTCTTTCGGTTGGCCTTGCTGGGACTGGAATAGGCTCGCCAGTTGCTTCTTCAGTTTCTCTCTAAACTCAGGGCCGTTACCAAAATTCGCCATAGCAGAAGAGATTTCATGCAGCTCTTCCGGGAGAATGTTTTGTTCCCGAAGTTCCTTTCCTTTAACCGCGGCATTCAAAGCGGTGTGTGCCAAAAATGGAAAGACATGCTGACCAGAAAAATTATCACTAAAGGCCCATAAATTTTGCCTGTCGCGGGGTACACACATAGGAATAGTTAACGCCTCTGTACTGAGACCCATCGAGGCAGCAACAACTGACGACTTTAGCAGACCATCCTGAAGCCGGTAATTCACCTCCCGATGGAAGCTATCATTTGTCTCCAGCCTCTTTTTTTTCTTACAGGCCTTCGACAGCTTTTTGATCAGTTGCCTCCTTTGGGTGTTATCCAGCTCCAGGAACGACGAGGCTGAAGCCATGACTCCAACTTCATCTGTCGCGAGGTTCAAGAATTCGCCAATATCGCATCTGGACTGGGATATTACTGGGTTCGCTTGTTGTAGCAGGCCAAACAGATGTGCACCAACTTCGTACGCGTACCAGTCTTTCCACCCTCGCATAAAGCCAATCGCATTGCTGGCACGGTTTTGAGTGATGAGGCAAAAAGGGATTGCAGAAATGTCAAGCCGTTCAGGGCCAGCGTGTTTCATGCCACGGTCATGGTCTTGCTGCCGGTAGTGGAAAATCCATTCATCTGCGCTGACTGCGTGTCTATATGCATCATCGAGGTCACCCGACAAAGTATTTGCGATTGCAAGCCTAGCGTGCCTTGTTCCCGGCCAGGTTGTGCGGGTTTCAAAAAGACGCCTTGTCGCATCGATATCCTGTGCTGCTATTACAAGATCAGGGTAATCGATAATATAGTCAGTTCCTCTTTGATCAACGGCTGCGATCGTCGAGAGCTCTACCAAAAGATGAACTAACCGGTTGTAATCCTGCTTTTTCGCTGCATGAAGCACGGCCGCTTTTAGCCGTGCATAGCGAATGTTTCGTTTTCCGACTGTGCTCGTAATTGATTCAGGAAATCTTTCGTCGAAAGCGAGCTCGAACAACTGCTTCCCGTCGTCAAGCTCCTGCAACAGGCCAGGCAATGCGCGAGCGGCATAGACAGAGCTATTTTGCCGATCCAGAAGGTTCTTGGCGACGCGCCGCAATGCGTTATCATCTGACCCGAACTTTTCTCGAATCAGAGTTTCGGTTGGTTCATCCCGGAACATAAGTCCGTACTTTGTCCGCTCCAGTAAAGGTGCCAAGTCCGCTGCGAAACTTTCGATGGCGCTGACCTCGATTCCATGGGCACCTGCGTATTCATCAATCGGTACAGGGGGTGGCAAAACGGACAATCCTGCGAGAAAAGCATTTATTTCTGATTTGTTGTAACCATGTACGATTGCATCCGATAGGGCATTCTCAATCCGCTTATTCAACAGATCATCCAGTTCGATGATGTTGGCGATCTCCGATTTGTCGAGCAACCCCCTGTCGCTGGTAATAAGATGTTCTAGAATGCGGGCATTACCTCCTGACCTCGCTTGAGCTACCTGTATTTCCGTCTGGGTCACGTTTGGAAGGTGGTCATGTAGATAAACAATTGTTTCATTGGGACTGAATGGCTTTAATTCGAAGTCGTGGTAAGGAACACCCTTCATGGATATGTCTTTGTGATGTGAGCGACAAGAAACAACCAGTTTTACTCCAGGAATTGGTTCGCTATGATGAAAGCTCTCTAAAAGAAGTGTCGGAAACGACGGTTCATTTCTATCGTTTGCATGCTGCGCAGCGTTGTCTATCGCATCAATGAACAATATGAGATCTCTCTCCGGGGAAGCTGCCGAAAGTGTCTTAACGCACTGAGAAAGCCTGCGCCGAAAAGTTTTTAGCAAGGATTCCAGGTTGTCGTTGCTTGGTAGTAGGGGATCACAGAGGCTACTGCAGGCAAGAGTGTTAACGATGTGAATGAGACCACGCTTCGGAAGGTGCCTTGAATCCTCCGGTGCCCGATAACGTCCACCACCAAAACAGTCAAAGAGCAAGACTTCGTGTTGGTCCGAGAGTGAGCGCGTGAGGCTGTCCATAAATACGGTCTTTCCCACGCCGCCGGCCGCGTGAACAAGGAGGGGCTTGTCAAGCTTGGGAATGAGCATAATCGCTTCTGCCAATTGTTCACGCTCAACGACCTTGCCGACTTTGGGAAGACTGGCAGGGCAAGGTAACAGTTCGTCTACATCCGATACCTCCAAAGCATCAAGAACGTCAACGCGTCTTATGACGTTCCTGTTCGTCCCGGTATAACCTGCTTTCTGCCGCACGAGATCTCGCATTGCTCCGAGGCGTGCTCCCGCAATGGGATCAGTTGTGGCAGACCAATCAACCAGAGTTCTTGACAGATCTCTCTTGGTGTCAGTAAGACTCCCCGCTAATCCCGTAATCAAGAATTTACTAGCGAATTCAACTAACGCTTTGCCATCGAGACCACATGCCGCTTTGAATTGCTCTGTCTGTTTCTTGACTTCGCCGGACGAGGGTTTTCCATCTGCAATGCTCGCGATCGCCTGCTTGAATGCGGGGTAGATGGGTCTATTTGTTATCAGTTCGAACTGAAGCTTGTCTCGAACCTCCTTTGCGCCGTACCTTTTTTTATGATCGAGATAGGCTGCCGCGAACTTGCTTACTGTCTTCTTGGCATGACTAGTGCGAAAGTCATCATTCCTGCTGCTCACAGAGTACTTGAATTGAATGATACAGACCCTATCCGCCCCTTTGAACGTCGGGTTTTTACCATAGTATAGAGCGATATCGGCAATTTCAACGGTTTCAGATGCAGCCGCCGCCTGATCAGCAGGGGAAAGCCCTTCAACGGCAATCCCGACGAGATTGTCGGTTGGGAGTAAGAGTTGCAAGGCTTTGCGTGCCGTCCACGCCTCGTGGAACTCATGTCCTTCGCGGGATGCCCTTACGCTATCAATGGGTTTCAGATTCTTCGCCATATGATAAGTTAAGACAATCTATTTTTATAGTCCTGATATTTAAATTCTTTAATTAGTTTAAATCCTGACTTATCAGTCCATATTCCGATGGAAGGATGATTGACGCCGCTAAACATAGTTGTTTTGACGGTCGTGTAATGGATCATATCCTCAAAGATGATTTTGTCGCCGGGTTTTAGTTCTTTGTCAAATGACCAGTTCCCCATATAGTCGCCTGCGAGCCAACTATTCCCTCCATGAGAATATGCGAAGTGAGCGTAAAGTGGTTACAGCAAAGTTCAAACTTGTCCAAAATACGATTTTCACCGCAAAGGCGCAGAGGACGCAGAGTAGATATTTTTTGTTTGGCGGTGAGAGGCCGCCAAACAAAAAGGTTTCTTTCCCTTCGGTACAAGCCTCGTATCATGTGCCATAGCCGCCAACAGAGTCCGATCTTATTCCCGAAGGGATGGAGTATCTGCTCCAATCGCCGTCTCCCGATTGGAGCAGAAGAAATCTTCCTCAGCGATCTCCGCGACTCTGCGGTAAAACCTGACCTTAAAAGGGGCTAGTATCAATCCAAAAGCCCAATGAAATCAACCGAACCTTCAAGAAATTCCACCTAATTTGGACAGCAGTGAGCAAGGTCATATTTTTGAGGGAATCAGCGTAAATCGCTTTTTCTGTTTGAACCGATAAATAGAGAAATCCTTATGGTCAAGGGTAAATATTT
>JAFGPJ010000119.1 GCA_016936275.1 Sedimentisphaerales bacterium | reverse complement strand
TTCTCAGCAGTTCGGAGAGGACCTGCCAGGAGCTTCGGGTGGGTGACAACCTGCTGTCACGGTCGCATGTCCAGTCGATGGGAAATTCCTTAATCCGGTAGCCTTCCTGCTGGGCTCGCATGATGATTTCTATATCAAACGAAAATCCGTCCGTTATGGCCTCGCCGTACAGGTGGCGTGCGACGTCGCCTTTGTACATCTTAAAGCCGCATTGCGTATCGGTGAACTCAGCGGGAATCTTCATATCGTGGATTACGAACCAGTGGAACATCCTCGAGCACATACGCCGGTACAGACTCTGCGTTTTTTCGATGTGGCAGCCTCGCATTTTCCTCGATCCGTGTGCAATGTCACATTTGTCGCTTTTCAGCAGCTCCAGCCCCCGCAGTGTATCTTCGTAGGGCACGCAGGAGCCGCTGTCGGCAAACATCACATACTGGCCGTTTGATTGTTTTATCCCCGTACGGACGGCGTAACCTTTGCCGCGATGTGTTTTGTAGTGAATGACGTTGAGTTGGATGTTTGGTGGAATGGTGGTTTTTTCAGCTACCTCAGCGGTATTGTCCTTGCTGCCGTCGTCGACGACGATGATCTGGCCTGTGAAGTGGTGGGTTTCTAAAAACCCCGCCGCCTCGGATATGTCCCGTGCGATCTTTTGACTTTCATCGTATGCCGGTATAACAATCGATAAATCCATCAATGAATTATACCCAACAGTGTTGCATTTTCATAGCACAATCCGTTTTTGTTAGAATCACTGGGCTATCAAGCTATGCTATTAATAAATCTCTGTCATTTTTGGTCTTCTTTTTGTAGAGGCAGTTTGCGAACCGCCCGTACTCAGATTAATTCTGCGGTATTGTCAGGTATCCATCCTTCGCTGTCGTCTAAGAGCCTTATATGGAACCAGCCGGGCCTGCTTTCGAGCAGGTCGAACTCCGTGCCGGCGTGCAGCGGATCCTTGAAGCTGGCCGGGTAATTCGGGCCGTCACCCTGGCGGGCAACAACCTGATCGGCTGTGATAACACCGGAGATTGTCTTGGCCCGGGATCGTGTTTCCAGGATGACCGATGTAAAAAAACTTGCTGTCAGAAGACCAAAAATCACTGCTGTTGCCACTGCCCCGGCGGATTTACCGCGCCATAGCATCACTGTGGCGCTAATGCAGACAATTGCCAGGCAGATGCACGTGATAAGGAACTTTGTCTTAATGGAAAAATCGTAATGCCAGAAAAACAGTGTCTCCAGGATGCGCTTTTGGGTTTTGACTTCAACTTTGTCGATTCTCCTGCTTCGTGCGAAGGCGAGGTTTTTTTGAATGTTCGTATCGGTTCTGTCGAGCTTTTGGGCCCGACGATAATTTAAGATGGCCCTGCCGATGTCCTCCTTGAGGAAATAAGCGTTGCCGAGATTATAGTAGAGTTTCGAATTTTTTATCTTGGCGTCGCTAATTATCTTTTCGTAATTAAGTATCGCTTTTTCATACAGATTTCGGGCCATCTCCGGATTGTCAGCCGTCGTGTTCGCTTCTCTGAAGAACTGATTGGCCTGGCTGAAGAGAGAATAGACCTGTTCCGCCGCAAGGCGTCCCTTAGTGGATTTTGGCATGACGCCGAGACCTGTTGAAGTAAATGTAAAAATCAAAATGCAGATCGCAGATTTTAACCACGAATAACCACGAATGTTCACGAATATTTTTAAATCCAAAATGTGTTTATTAGTGTTCATTCGTGGTTCTTTTTCTTGTTTGTTATTTTCTACATTTCTTTTCGATGCTGCTAACGAGTTCGCTTACCAGCCTGATTTTGTCGGCGTCGATTTTTATTTCCGATCGCGCCGCAAGGCTGTCCTCCCTATGGGATGCCTCACGGTGCTTAGGGAGAGCGTAGCGCCCGGCTTCGAAGCCGGCTATGATCGTTTTGTATCGATCGGCGCTTTGCGAATCGCCCGTCGCGGCGATAATCGCATCGTAGCAGTCATCGGGCGTTAGCGAGCCGGCCATCCTGTCGAATTTCTCGCCGATATAGTTTTTCATAATCGATACGAGCTGCTCGTTTTGCCGGACCGTGTCGCGGGCATCTTGCCCGCGATTCGAGGGCGGGACGCCCTCGACACGTAGTTTCTTCAGTTGCCCGAGGGCTTTGCCGCAGGCCTGCCGGCGTCGTCTGGCTGCGATTTTTTCAGGGCTCGTGTGTGAAATGAGTTTAATAAAGAGACTCGATACAAACCCGAGCAAAGGCACCGCCCAGATTACTGTATAGCCCGGACTGGCCAGAGCCGCCAGCGGTGAAAAACTCATGCCGTTCAGTGTCTCAAGGTCATCATAATTGGCTGAAAGCCCTTTCTTGATGGCTTCAATTTCTTTGTTTACCGGAACGAAATCGGAGCCTTCCAGGTCGGCATTAGTCAGTATTTTCGTCGGCGCCACTTCGAGTTTGATCGGCTCGGTCGTTGCCGTCACATACCTGCCCTGTTCGGCGTCGAAATACGCCAGCGGAATCGGCGGTATCTCTGTTACTTGATCGTTGTTGGCCCGTATCGTTTGCGTGAAGACTTTGAAGCTATCCTCGATGGCTGGCGAGGCTTTCTGAGTTGGGATTTTGAAGTTTTCCGCCATTTCCGGCACATCTTCGAGCGCGGGCCACTGGACCGGTTTAAGATATTTGCTGCCGCCGATTTTAATAGTCAGGGTAATCGGGTCGCCGATGTTGACCTGGGTCGGCGTCGCCGAAGCTGAGATTGTGTACTGTCCGACCAGGCCGTAAAACTGTGCCGGCTTGCCTTCATCCGGCA
>JAFGPJ010000118.1 GCA_016936275.1 Sedimentisphaerales bacterium | reverse complement strand
TGCATCCACATGACGAATTTTTTTGTGGTTGCGTTGTATAAAACTTTTGGCCGCTCCAGTACTTTGCTTGTATGCAGGTCGTTGTTGGGATCGTCCTTTACCGCCGGCAGCACGTTCCCCTCATACTTCCAGTTGTATAGGTCCCTTGACGAATAGCATGAAATACCCGTTACATCCACCCGCGTTCCATTCCAGCTACGGTTGGCTTCCGGCATCCAGGTCTTGCCGGTTTTTATTTCCCCGTACCAGTAATAAACCTTGTCATGATACAGGATTCCGCCGCCGTGAGCATTAATGGGTGCACCGCCGGTGTCGGTCCAGATTTCTCCCGGCCTAAACTCTTTATAGCTGGTCGGGGTCGCCCAACCCTGAATGCACAGGATATTCCAAGTCATTAGAACCGCACTCATCACACCCACGTCCCATTGTTGCTGCTTTATCGTTTTCATATCGCTATCATTTCATTCCGCGCTCCCCCGCTGTAAGTGCCAAATCAATCCTATCAAGTGCTCACAGTATCCGATTCCTTTTCACAACGGCAGAAATCATAGAACAGCACATTGTGTAGGTCAATAGTATGACAGATTTGTGATAGCTTAAGCTTATCCATACCGTATGCCCTTGCTTGACTGCTCTTTGTCAACCAGCCACGCGGGTTAGTTTGTAGATGTGTCCCAGTTTTGAAGCCGCTTTCAGGTCATCCCGCTTTAAGGCATCTCTGACATCGTCGAGTCTGTAAGCATCCTCCAAAGAGAGATAAGGAGACCACCCTTCATCAGTGTAGGTCAACTCGACGTCAACCAGAGCTACATAGTTGCCTTCGTGCACGATTTTTGTATAATGCTTTGTACTCATTTTTTTCTCCTAAGGAAATCCGATTCCCATCGCTGAGGATCAGGCCTGTAAGCGGTCACAAGAACCGCCGGAGATGACTTGCCTTTTGGGATGCCCCAGACTACGTGTATTGGTTCCCCATTTCGGTCTTTCTGAAAGACGAGGATACAAGGCCCTTTTGGATAGTCAGGGTATTCCTCAACTATGACAGCATCAGCAATATACTCAAGTACATCTCTTACGTAGAGTTTATCTGCCGCCAACTCATCATAACCGTGGTCTGATATTTTGACTTTGCCCTGTTGAATTAGATGGAGAATCTGGTGAAGAGTCTCATTCATAGCTTAATTAATCCACACTCCTTTGAACAATTATATTTGGGAATTTCAACATACGATTCTCTTTTATAACAAAAGCAATCGTAGCACGGCATGAGTAGAAAGTCAATAAGATCGGCAATAAAACTGTAAAGCTTGCTTCGAGAATAATTCAAAACTATCTGTAGCATTTTAGTTGATGAGCATTTGAATTGTCTCGGTATTTATCTGTCCAAGGGAATCACAGATCAAATCGGCTTTGGTGAGTTTATCGGCGGTAGTTGAATTCGTTACGGCAATGCACTTGGCGCCGGCGGCCTTTGCAGCCTGCATACCGCTGGGGGCATCTTCGATGACTACGCAATGAGCGGGATGGATACCCATCCGGCTTGCGGCGACGAGAAAAAGCTCCGGATCGGGTTTTTTTCTTGTGATTTCGCTGCCGGTAACATAAACCATTTTGCTAAAAGGAACTTTTGCCGATTCCAAGATGGCCCGCGATAGTTCGAGTGATGCGGACGTTGCTATGGCCAAACGAAAATTATCCCTCTGCAAAGCGTCGTTTATCAATTCCAGCACACCGGGAAAGGCTGGCAACGGTTCAGATTGAATCGTCTCAATCAAATATTTCTCGCGCAGCTTCGCTGCATCTTTTATCTGTTTATCAGTCAGCTTCAAGCCGTGAGCATCGGCGCCCGCCTGAACGTACTTCTCAGCTCCTTTGCCAATACCAGCATAGAAATCCTCCGGCCTGACACCACTGAGGTTGAACATGTCCTGCATGACCCGTATTGTGACCTTGGCGTTTACAGGTTCGGTATCGGCAATCACGCCGTCCACGTCAAATATCAAACCGTATATTTTGCTCTTAGTATTCATAATTTGCATTTTAATGTGTTATTTTGTTTTTTGCATTCTGATTTTTGATATTTTTTGCCGCGTTTTTGCCCGGCGCGCATTTACAATAGTGATGATAGCTGGAACGTATATACTCCGGAGTGAAGAAGAAGTGGATGAAGACAGTGGATTGGTAATTCAGGCTCGAAGTAATCGGGGAGCCTTCGTGCAGTTGTATCGAAGGCATTACGATGAGATATTCCGATACTGCGTGCACAGACTGTTTGACAGGGTAGCGGCGGAAGATGTGACTTCCGAAGTATTTCTCAAAATGGTTGAAAATTTTCATCGTTTCAAAGGCACGGAAGCACAGTTTAGCAACTGGCTGTACAGAATCGCAACTAATGCTGTTAATCAGCATTTGAGAAAGACCGCCCGGCGAAACAATTTGATGAAGTCTGCTGGAGAACAAACCAATGACTGGTTGCCTGACTGTGAAGAATCTTCCAAGAAGCTGGCTCTTTTGAAAGAAGCCATGCTGGCTTTGAAGCCGCGATACCAGACTATAATTACGCTTCGTTTTTTTGAGAATTTGAAAATGATTGAGATTGCCGAGGTGCTTGGTAGTAGCCCCGGTACTGTACGCAGCCAGTTAGCACGAGCACTTACAAAATTGCGAACTAAGATGAATTCCGGCGTAACTATCCGATCAGGAGGTATGAAAGATGACCGACAAAGAAAAAGAATTTGAGAATTTTGCCCGTGATGTCCGGTTCGATGACACTCCTGACTATAATCACCGTGATAAACTCGAAGAATATCTTTTCGCAACCTTAAGCGTGCAGTTTCGGCAGAAGCCGAAAAATAGGAAAATCTGGAGAACTATAATGAAAACCAAGATAACAAAAGTAGCCGCGGCAGTGATTGTTGTTGCGATGCTCGTTGGCGTATATCAGATTGATGCAACACGTGCGGCCTTTGCCCGCACAACAAAAATTGTGAGCACCGGTTTGGCGGGCCTGAAGGAGTTTATTCTGGACATGAAAACACGGGAGCCTGAGCCACTCTCTGCGGTTCCGCCTGCCGATTCGAGTAAGAAGACTGCATTCAAAGGACGGAGGCTCCTGGCTAACGTGCAGACCTTTTCGGTAGAAAGCGAACAGAGGAATTTGCAGAATTTCTTTGAAGCTGAAGGTATCGAATGGACGCTGGCGGAAAATAATCCGAACACGTGGTATACCAAACTTACTCCCGGCAAGACTGAAAGATTCATTGGCATGACACAAGCCGCATCTGGTCTCAACCTCATATCTTCGCCGGCTATCATGGTCAGAGAAGGCGAGGAGGCAATCATCGGGAGCATCGGAACGGAAGGGCAAGACGCCGTAGCAATGGCACTGCTCGCAACCATTCCAGACGATGATGATAGCATTGATCTGAGCTTTTCCTTCCTGCATGGTCAGAATGGTTTCGAGGTTCCGAGCCTCAGAATCGACATGGACGCTGCGGTGTTATTCCGGCTTTTGACGGCGTTCGCTCAGGACGTGCAGAATGAGCAAGACCGTCACGATAGCCGAGATTATATGCTGGTTTTGGTAAAGACCAAAGTGTTATCGCAAACCTGAGAGACAAAGGAAAGTCCAGTAAATATCTCTAAAGGCCGAGCTGCTTTTGTTCGGCCTTTTCTATGCTTTTCCGGAGTTTGCACGGCAAAAACCGATGGAAAAATCCAAATATCTTTAGGCCAAAATAGATGTTGAAATCGTCATATCATTGATGGTGGTCTGTTTTAAGCAGCAGCAGTGGTGACTCAGGTATAACGGACTCGGTTTTGGTGCAATGAAGATTATGCAAGAGTGTTTGAAGCTGGAAACGGAACGGCTCGCAAAATCGTGGCTGCGGCATGATCGCGGCACGTTGCGAGACTATCTCGTTCAGGATGTGGAAGATCCTCGTATCAATGTGCAGAGCATCCTTACTCGGCACTTTCTTATCGAACAACTGTTTGGTGATAGATTTGACGATTTAATGGAACATGAGCTGAGATTTGCTCTGGCGGTGAACTGGCTGCTTGGTTTGCTCAAAAAATCCATCAGGGTTGGCCAGTTGCATGCTGTGCTCGATGCGCTGCTGGCAGGAGAGGATGAGGCGGAAGGACTGAAAATCCCGTTGTACGTATCGGAGACCTTTGTCTCACTGTTTCTACCGAATTATATGTGTGATTTGTTTAGTTGGGCACCGGTCGAGACAACCGAAGTGCCGATCCCCGAATATCTAATGTCAACCTTTCAGAAGATATGGCACGAGGTGTTGGACAATGAACAACCTCAGAATGTTTCCTTTCTGGAGCCGGCGTGCGGCTCAGCCAACGACTACCGGTTCATCGAGGCTTTCGGCATTGCGAGGCTGCTCAACTATACAGGATTCGACTTGTGTGAAAAGAACATCTGCAACGCCAGACAGATGTTCCCGGATGCGTGTTTCAAAGTTGGCAATGTGCTTGAGATTGAGGCCGCAGATGATGAATTTGATTATTGTTTTGTGCAGGATTTGTTCGAGCACCTGTCAGTGGAGGCGATGGAGACCGCAATAGCAGAAATCTGCCGTGTCACACGTAAGACGGTTTGTGCCGGATTTTTTAACATATATGATGGCGGACGGCATAAAGTCCGGATTGTTGGCGACTATCACTGGAACAAGCTAAGCGCTCTCAAGACCAGGGTGGTCTTCGAGCGCTATGCTTCCGTGGTGCAGGTCGTTCATATTGATACATTTCTTCGTTCAAAGTTCCACTGTGAAGATACCCATAACAAGGGGGCTTATACACTGATTATCAGCATATAAAGGCGATATTCAGTGGCCGATCTCGCTTTTATATCTTATAGATTCACATCCACGCTATTTTACTGTTGAAGCAAAATCTTTAAGCTGGTAGAATCCGGCCTACTTTTTTGGAACCTCCATGGAGCCCATAAATGGCAGAAAATTTTGATAAGCACACGTTAAAGAACGGGATGGTTATTCTCGGTGAGCCGATGGAAGCGGTCGAGTCGGTAGCGTTCGGTTTTATGCTACCTGCCGGGGCTGCTTGCCTGCCGGATGGTTGTTGCGGTGCTTCGAATGTAATTGCTGACTGGATTTTCAGAGGGGCCGGTGATAAAGACAGCAGACAGCTCAGCGACGCGATAGATGGGCTGGGGCTGGTACGCGGACGGTCGGTTGGCAGCTCTCACATCTCAATCGGTGCAGCTTTGGAATCCGGCAACCTGGCACAATCGTTGGATTTATATGCTGACATCATACTCAGTCCCTCCCTGAAGGACGACCAGTTCGAATTGGCAAGGCAACTGGCCATCGACGATGTGCTTTCTTTGGATGACGATCCTCGACAGAAAGTTATGCTCAATTTGCGAGAAAAGTTTTATCCGAGTCCTCTAGGGCGCAGCACTGTCGGAGATATCGAAGAATTGAAGGCTTTAACAGCTCAGAACTCAGGGCAGATCATTAAAGATAAATTCAATCTTTCACAGACGATTTTTTCGGTCGCCGGTAAATATGACTTCGATGATGTTTGTCGGCAGTTGGAAGGGCTCTTTGAGACCGAGCAGAATGGGAACGACGAATCCATGAAGCTGGGCCAGAGGCAGGGAAAATATACGCATATCCGTAATGATGGCGCGCAGGTGCACATTGGTCTGATGACCGAAACTGTCAAGCCGACCGACGAGGATTATTACAATGCCAGAATCGCGATATCGGTTCTCTCTGGCGGGATGAGTGCCAGATTATTTACAGAGGTCAGAGAAAAACGAGGTCTGTGCTATGCAATCGGGGCGAGATATCACGGCCTGAAAGGAGCGGCCGGAATTATGTGCTACGCAGGCACAACGCCGGACAAGGCCCAGGAGACTCTTGATTGTATCGTCGGTGAATTTAACAAGCTCGGTGAAGGAATTACCAAAGATGAAATCGCCCGGGCCAAAGTGGGACTCAAAAGCTCGCTGATTTTACAGAGTGAATCATCCAGCAGCAGGGCCGGCGCTATCGGCAGCGATCATTATATATTGGGTAGAGTTCGCAGTCTGGACGAAATCAAGGATCAGATCGAGGCAACCAGTGTTGATTCGGTTTTGGCGTTTTTAAGAGCTAATCCATTCGAGGGATTTACGGTGGTGACAATCGGCCCAAAGCAGGTCAACATAGAATAGGACAATGCATGGAATTTAAAAGCGACAAATTAGAAAACGGCCTGGTCATAATCGGTGAAGTTAACAAATCGGCCAAATCGGCGGCGGTCGGTTTTTTTGTCAAAACCGGCTCACGTGACGAGACCGAACGGATAAACGGCGTCTCGCATTTCCTGGAACATATGCTGTTCAAAGGAACCGACAAACTCAGTGCACTTGAAGTAAACGAGGCATTCGACAGAACAGGGGCACAATTTAACGCCTTTACCAGCGAGGAAAATACCGTCTACTATGCCGCCGTTCTTCCGGAATATCTTGTTGAGGTGACGGAACTGTGGGCGCAGTTGATGAGGCCAGCCCTGAGAGATGAGGATTTTGATATCGAAAAGAACGTCATCAAAGAAGAAATTGCGATGTATAAGGACCTGCCGAGCTTCGATGTGATGGATAGATGCAGAATCCTGCACTTCGATGGTCATCCCTGCGGCAACAGCGTGCTTGGCAGCGAAGAGAGCATCGGGAATTTAACTGCCGAACAGATGCGAGATTATTTTGCAAGCCGTTACGCTCCGAATAATATGGTCCTTGCATGCGCAGGAAATTTTGACTGGGATGAGATTTGCTCCCTGGCTGCCAATTCCTGCGGCAGTTGGCAGCGGCAAACAGTCAGGCGAAAACTCGATCACAGCGAGGGCAGTAAGAAGAAAGAAAGAGTTGAAAAGCCAAATCTGGTACGCGAGCATATATGCCTGATGAGTGCGGGCGTGTCCGCTCAGGACCCGAGGAGATTTGCCGCTTCGCTTTTGGGCACGATAATCGGAGATGATGTAGGATCGCGATTTTTCTGGGAGCTGGTGGACAAGGCATTAGCGGAAGCTGCTTCGATGCAGTTTGGGGCGATGGACGGCACGGGGGCATTTTGCAGTTATATCCGCTGCAGCAGTGAAAATGTCACGAAGGTGCTCGATATTGTTAAGGGCATTTTTGATGATTTAGTTAAGGACGGCGTTGCTGAGGATGAGTTGACGAAAGCAAAAAACAAGATATTGAGCGCTTTGGTTATTAAAAATGAGCTTCCGATGGGCCGACTGGTTGACCTCGGTTTTAACTGGACATATTTACAGCGGTATCAAACTATCGAAGACGATGTCAACGCAATCAAAGCAGTCACTGTCGATGATGTTCATTCGCTGATAAAGCAGTTCAGGCCGGGCGATTTTACGCAGCTTTCCCTTGGCCCCGCACTAAAATCTTGACGGTAAGGAGACAAACGGATGGGTGAACCGACAAGAAGGGAATTCCTTAAAACCGTCGGTTTTGTAGCGGTTTCGGCGGGGACTCTTTCGATGGGTGGCAGCCTCAAGGCCGCATGCCTTGGGGATGGTTTCTCTCGCAAAAATCGGCCGAATGTAGTCCTGGTAATGACCGATGACCAAGGCTATGGCGACCTTGGCTGCCATGGCAATAATGTCATTGTAACACCTAACCTGGATAAGTTGCATGCTCAGAGCATTCGGCTGACTGATTTTCATGTTGACCCGACTTGCTCACCGACACGTTCAGCATTGATGACTGGGCACTACTCGTCGCGGACAGGCGTGTGGCATACAATTATGGGCCGGTCGCTGCTGGGAAGAGATGAAGTGACAATGGCTGATGTTTTCTCCGCGAGCGGTTATAGCACTGCGATCTTTGGCAAATGGCACCTGGGTGATAATTATCCGTACCGCCCGAAGGACCGCGGTTTTCAGGATGTATTGATTCACGGCGGCGGCGGTGTTGGGCAGGGGCCAGACTACTGGGGCAACGATTACTTCGACGATACTTACTTTCATAACGGCAGGCCGGAGAAGTTCGAAGGATACTGTACGGACATCTGGTTCGATGGTGCTTTGAAATTCATTGAAGCCAATAAGAATCGCCCATTCTTTTGCTACATACCGACTAACGCTCCGCACGGGCCGTACAACGTGGCCGACAAGTACAGCAAACCTTACAGGGACAAAGGCGTCAAGGACAGCCAGGCCAACTTCTACGGGATGATTACGAACATTGATGAGAACATGGGCCGGCTGATGCACAGGCTTAAAGAGCTGGACCTGGTGGAAAATACGATTCTTATCTTCATGACCGACAACGGGACCTCCGGAGATTATGCCGGAGGAATGCGGGGCAAAAAAGGCTCTGAGTATGAAGGTGGGCATCGCGTGCCGTTCTTTATCCGTTGGCCTGCGGGCGGACTGAAAGGCCCCGTTGATGTTGACCGGCTCACGGCGCATATCGATGTGCTGCCGACGCTTATAGACTTGTGCGGCCTGAAGGAACCATCCGGCATAAAGTTCGACGGGGACAGCCTTGTTCCGCTGTTGAAAGGCAAGGCTGGCGACTGGTCCGACCGTAAACTGCTTGTGCACTCCCAGCGGATCGAGCATCCGGAGAAGTGGCGCAAAAGCGCGGTGATGACCCATCGCTGGCGATTGATTAACGGCAAAGAACTCTACGATATCCAGGCCGATCCTGCCCAGAAGAAGGAGATAGCCGATGTTAATCCTGATGTTGTTGAGCAATTGCGCCGATTTTATGAAAGGTGGTGGGCCGTTCTCTCGAAGGAATTCGATAAGTACTGCGAGATTGTTATCGGTTCGGATAAAGAGAATCCAACCCGGCTGATGTCACATGATTGGCACGGCCCGAATCCGCCATGGAGCCAGGGGGCCATCCGCAATGGTACACAGGCCAACGGCTTCTGGGCGGTCGAGATTGAGCGCGACGGCACGTATGAATTCGAGTTGAGACGCTGGCCGGCAGAAACAAATGCTGCGATCAATGATACTATTTCAGGCGGAAATGCTATTACCGCGACGCAGGCCCGGCTAAAAGTCGCCGATCAAGATTTGACCAGACCAGTTCCCGCGGAAGCGTATTTCGTGAAATTCCAGGTAAAACTTAGAGCGGGTAAAACTCGCCTGCAGACCTGGTTTATAGATGACAACGGAACGTCCCGCGGGGCTTATTATGTTTATGTAAAACGCCTTTGACTTGATAATGATACTACAGCAGTGAAGTAAGAATGGATGGTCAATATATAAGGAGTTTGTGGCAGTGAGCAAGAATAAGGAACGATTTTCGATTTATGATTTCAGCTTTGATTCTGACACAAACCTAATTAGAATAGTAACCTTAAATTATAAATATTAAATCCGGAACCGAACGCGAGGAAGAGATGCAAGAGACCAATGATATACCGAAATTCGATCTGGCTGAACAGATTATGGCCGAGCATAGAAAAAATACGGCGATAAGAAGAAAAGGCCCGGCAAAAAAAGCGAAACCTCCCAAAAAGCTGCACCCGGCTGAGTTAATAGCACGTAATGTCATGCCGGGACCGATTGTATCCGGACCGCAGCAGATTATTGCTGAGATTGTAGCAAGAGATATAGAAAGTCTCTGCATAGGAAATACTCCTTATGTTTTGTAGCGAGATAAATATCATCCGGGCGGCAATATTCTCGATTTCCGTGTCGGCCGCAAAAAAGTGCGTTTTTGCAGTTATCTTCTTGCAACACCGGCTTGTATAGAGTAGATTATCGAATAACGTTCGGAGAGGTGGCCGAGCGGCTGAAGGCAACGGTTTGCTAAACCGTCGTATGGGTAAACACCCGTACCGCGGGTTCGAATCCCGCCCTCTCCGTTATTTGTTGTCATTTGATAACAATCCAAATTTAAGAGCTACATAAAAGGATATTATTTTGTGATGGCTGGTTTCGGTTCCTTCTGCCGCTTAAACTCTATAGTGAAGCTTGAGTAATCGGCAATCTCGCCGGAGCTGTACAGTTCGTGAATATCCCACTTCATAGTGTTGTCATCGACTTTCGAATGAACGAAGCCCATTTTGCTGGTTTGCCAGTCGGAGCCGGTGTGTTCGTGCTTAAGGACGGCTTTGTCGCCGTTGGGTTCCCAGGTACCTTTGCCCGTTCCACCCTTGTTGTCCACAGTTACCTGGACGATTTTATCTTCGGTCGGCTTGTAGAAAATCATTGCGCGGTATTCGTTGTTCGGCCATTTCAGCAGCATCGATACCATGTGCTTATCGAGCTCCCATTTGTAAACCAGCTCAATTTTGTCGCCTTCATCGCTGGTAGCCTCCCAATTACCTATTATCCAGTCGAAGCCGCCTTCTGCCACAAAATCACCCAGCTTCTGCTGAGCGTTTGCACCTGTAGTTATGATGACAAAGATGGCCGCTACTGCTAGCATAGTGCTTTTCAGATTCGTTTTTTTTGTTTGGTTCATTGCCCTGTACCCCTTTCGTATTGTGAAATTAACATTTAGAACGCTTAGCTACACAGGTAAGGTTCTGTATTTGGATAAAGATACCAGATTTGTTGTTATATTGCCAGCATCTTTTTATCCTGGCTGGGCTTTAATCTGAAGCTGAGGGAATACATTTATTGACTGATTTGGGAACGTTTAAAAAGAATTTCCGTAATAATGAAAAACAGGGCCTGTGCCTATCAATTCGGCACAGGCCTCGAAATCGTTCAAGCCCTGCTGTAGTTTCCGGCAAATTTGTTGTTACTATTCAGCAGTTTATCTCGGCTGATAAAGCCGGATATCGTCAAAGCACATTTTGCCTGAGCCGCCGGGGACTGTCAGATTGCCTCTGGTTCCCAGACCGATTGCAATCCTGTCAACGTTGGTCAGGTTAATTCCCTGATCGGCAAAAGTTTGAAGTGGGATCACCCACTCGGTCCATGTGTCGATCTGTGCCGCGTTCGCGTCATCGTGAACCACTACAGCGGGCACGCCGGTGTTGTTGGATACTGCCACATAAAGCGGCTCAGCTACATTACTGGTGATGCCAATGTCCTGGCTCGTCCACTGCGTGCCAACCGTGCCGGTAATCGTGACGTTCGAGAATTTGGCCTCGCACGTGGCAGCAGCGTTATGTGATGTCACTGCCAGGCCGATGTAGACATTCGTGCCCATTGAGATATTCTGAGCGCCCCATGACATCGACTGCCAGGTAGTTCCGTTAGACGAATAGTAACCTCTGAAGTTGCCCGCAAAGTCACGCTCCAGCTTAATCCAGTACGGTGCGGTAATTGCCGTTTGCTCGCTTGTCACAACAGATGTGTCGCTCGTGGCGGCGGCATCGGCATCAATCCGTGCCTGGTATCTGCATCCGTTGCCGGGCGTGATGTAAACTGCCGCAAATTTAGAGCCGGGCTCCAGTGTTTCGCGGAACATAACGCCCGCCTTGGCCCATGGGTCGGTATTATCAACACTGAGCACCTGCGCAACGATCGTACCGACGCCGGAGAGCGTCTTGTAAGCAAAGTGGAACTCGTCCGCCGTGTTCCAGATATCGGCACCGGAGGCGGTCATCGTATAAGTACCGACCGGTGCTTCTGTAAAGCTGCCGACAGACGCCGGATTACCACGGAACCAAAGCGACAATTCAGCAACACCTTGCTCTGTCCAGTTACGTACAGCATCCAACGTCAGCTCGACTTGCGAATAGCAGGCGTAGCCCTGCTTGTTGTTATCGTATATAACCGGCATAGACTGAAGGCCGCTATGAACAATCGTCTCCTCGGTATAAGAAGGTGTATTTTCATCGCCAACGGCCGAGCCAGTACCGTTGCCGCCGAAGGAATCCGGGGTGCCCGGAGCACCGTAACCAAGCCCATCGTGCCATGAGTACCAAATCTGGTTATCATTGGCATCATAACTCTCGAAATCGTCGATGACAAAGAAATCGCCGGTAGTAAAGCTCCAGACGTTGCCGGCCCAGGGGCTATCGGGATTGACGTCGTTGATTTCATCAATACGCCAGTAGTAAGTCGTGTTCAATGTAAGCGTGCCTGGATCATAGCTCTCTTCGCCAAGGGCCTTTGGCTCTTTATATTCAGGCGAGTCTGTCGCTGCACTCTTTACGGCGTCGGAATCCGTGCCGAAATACACATCGTGTGAAGCGGCTACTGCTCCCGCATCCCAGGTCAGAATCTGCGTGGGAGCTACCTCCACGGACCCATCGGCCGGATTCGGGCCGCTTACGGCGCCCTCGGTAGTAAAGCTCCAGACTTCTCCTTTATATATCTCTAAGCCATCGGACTCATCGATACGCCAGTAATAAGTCTTGGCCAGTTCGAGAGGCCCTGGGGTGTAATGAGCAGGACCTATCAGAGCACCAGTCTCGGTGCTGCTTACCTCATCGAAGTCATCGCCGAAGACTACATAGTGCACTTTTGCTCCTAAACCTGGCGTCCATGCAAGCTCTACATTCAAATCTATGAATTCAGCACTGTCAGCCGGAATGGGTTGGTATGCGGTCTTCGATGGAATCGAGAAGCTCCATACATCACCTTTCCAGGGACTATTAGGTTCTGCCTCGTTGACTTCGTCTATTCGCCAATAGTACGTTGTACCTGGAACAAGGCCCTCCGGAAGCGGGTATCCGACGAAGCCGGCAAAGATATACGTATCGGTAAGGTTAAGTTGGAATGTGCCTTCAGCTCCTTCATTTACATCGTCGAAATTATCGCCCACATAGACATCATGGGAGACAGCGAAATCTCCTGCTCTCCATGAAAGGTTCGCCCATGTTTCGGCAATTAAAGCACCATCTTTCGGACTGGGCCCCGATGCCTTGGCGAATGGTTCACCCTTCATTGCCGCAAGGATTTCGGCGCCATTCAGTGCTCGATTATAGATTCGCACTTCGTCGATAAGACCACCGAATGCCTCTGTGCCCTCTGTTTCCGGATTACCATCATTACCAATCCAAAGGAAGTCATAAATCGCTGCAAGTCCAGTGTAGGAGCCGCTTGCCACTTCATCGCCGTCTACATAGATAACGTAATTGCCGTTGTCCCAGGTTAGAGCTATGTAATACCAGGTTTCGAGTTCCAGAACCATGACGTTTGTTTGTACCGTATGTGAGCTGCCGAGACCCAGATCCAGTTCCGTGTTAGTGCCGTCCATATACATCTGGATGCGGTTATTATATGGGGGTTGAGTTGTATGACCGAAAAAGTAGCGAGTTTGTCCCGGCTGTGGCGCGGAAAGATATCCCCATACAGCGATTGTTCCTGAAGTTGCTAACATTCCGGTGCTTGGAACTTCGACGTGAGCTGTACTCGTGCCGTCAAGTAGTATGGCTCCTCCGGATACGCCGCTCCCGGGCTGCCACTCAACATTGTCTGATAGAGTGCCGTTGTTGTCCCCTCCG
>JAFGPJ010000117.1 GCA_016936275.1 Sedimentisphaerales bacterium | reverse complement strand
TCAATTATCCCGTGCCGACAAACACCTGGTACAATCCGCAGACCCGGCAGGGCGTAATCGTTCGGATGCGTTTGAAGAACGGGACACAGATTGGTACCTTTGATAATTAACAAATGAAGAATAAAATCTTTGGTTACATATTAGCATTTTCGGCGGCGTGCGGCTTGCTCACAGCGGGATGTGAGAAAAGGACAGACGAGGAAAACGGCGCGGAGATTGCCGTGACTAACTCATACCTGAGTTCTGCGGTCCTCGACCTTTGCGGCTACGATACGGAGGTTTTGTGCTTAGCGCCGCCGGGGATGTGTCCGGGACACTTTGATATCTCGCCGTCACAGGTCAGGCAGCTTTGTGATTGCAGAGTGCTACTGCTCTTCGATTTTCAAAAACAGGTTGCCGAGACACTGTCTCGTATGAAGGAAAAAGGGCTGAAGACAGCTTTCGTGGAAGAGTCGGGGGGGTTATGTGTCCCGGAAACCTACCTTGCAGTTTGCAGGAGGGTAAGCGAAATTCTTTCGACCGAATATCCCGAAAGAAAGGCCCAATACCAACAAAGACTGCGAGTAATAGAGAACGATCTAAAGCAATTGCAGCAGGAGCTTTTCGAACAAATCAGGCAGGCTGGCATATCCTCAGCAAAGGTCCTGGCATCCGATCACCAGGCCGATTTTGCGAACTGGCTGGGCCTGGAGACAATAGCAACGTTTATTGGCAGTGACATTGAAACTGTCACCGGCATCGATCTCTGCATCCGGAAGGCAGAAGGGCAGGATATACGATTTGTCATTGCAAATAAGCAGGAAGGTACTGCGCTGGCAAAGGCTCTGGCTGAAAGGCTCCGAGCCAAGCCGGTTGTTTTCAGCAATTTCCCGGAGCTTGAAAAACAAGCACGCGGTTTCGATAACCTGCTTCGAGCGAACGTGGATTCGCTTATTCGAGCAAACACGGGAATTCCGCTTGAGGTAGCCAGTCGATGATGGGGGGCCATATAAGTCTTTCCAGCGTCGAGGTTCGTTTGAGCGGTAGAAGCATACTCGCCGTTAAGGACATGCAAATCCGGCAGGGAGAGTTCGTGGGTATAATTGGAACCAACGGGGCGGGCAAAACGACTTTCCTGAAGGTCTGCTGCGGATTGATAAAACCAGCCCGGGGAATCGTCAAACTTGACGGGCGCGACATGGCCGGGCTTAACGCCTGGAGCAAGGCGAACGTTCGAAAGCACATCGGCTACATACCACAGGCGGCGGAGTACAACGCCGAATTGCCATTCACCCTGCGCGAGCTGGTGTCAATGGGTCGAGCGAGCGTCAAGCCTTTACTTAGTCCATTGAACAGAGTGGATTACGAAATCGTCGATAACTGGATTGACAGACTGGATTTGTCGGAACGGCGATCCCAAACGTTCAGAAGTCTCTCCGGAGGCGAGCAGCAAAAGGCCCTAATCGCACGGGCTATGGCGCAGGATCCGGAGATCCTGATGCTCGATGAACCATGCTCGAATCTCGATTTCAACTGGAAGTACCAGATTACAGAGATTATCGAGCAACTGCATAGTGAAAGCAAAATAACTATCCTGATGGTTTCTCACGAGACAAACCTGTTGCCTGAGGGCTGCAAGAGGGCGATTCTTTTGCACGAGGGGGGCATTCTGGCTGACGGCGACATCGAAGATGTTCTTGATCCCAACAGCCTCGAGAAAGCCTATCGGTGCCGGATAGATGTTCTAAAGCTCGCAGGTCGAAGATACACAGTCAATAAAAGTTAAACGTTGCGTTTTATTTTATGGATTCGTTCTTTTTTCTTGTGATATTAGCGGGTGCCATCGCCGGTGCGAGTACTGGACTGCTGGGGGCCTACGTCGTCGGCATGCGGATGCCTTTTATCGGGATTTGCATCTCTCATTCAGCTATGGTCGGGACCATTTATTCGATACTGCTCGGCGTCAATCCGGTCTGGGGGCCGGTTATATTCTCAGCATTGAGCTCAATGAGCCTGGGCATGGTCAGACCAGGCAGATCGAGAATAGACGCCAACGTGGCGTTAGCAATATTTTTCAACTTGATGCTTGGACTTACCTTCTTAGGAATAGGATTAATGCATGGCAGCCGGTCCGAGGTGCTTGGACTGCTTTGGGGCAGTTTGCTTTTTGTCAAGAAAAGCAGCGTCGTGGTGATTACGATTTCCGGTCTGGTTTTTGCGGTCTTCGCCGCTTTATTTAATAAAGAGTTGAAAGTGCTGCTGTTCAGCCGGACCATCGCCTCGGCAACTGGTGTGCATGAGAGCTTTGTTTATTGTTTTTTTCTGGCCTTGTGCGGATTGATATTGGCAGTCAATCTACCTCTTGTCGGTGGATTGATGATATTCAGCTTGATTACGTGCCCTGCGGCGGCGGCGTATCAAATCTGTAAGGGACATCGCTCCGTGATTGTTATGGCGACGGTCTTCGGGATGGCAAGTGCAGTAATTGGCTTTTTGGTCTCGTATTATCTTGATCTGCCCACAGGGGCATGCATTGTCATTGTCAGTGCGACTATTTTTGCTGTCTCGGCCTTGTACAGAACCTTTAGAGGCCAATGGAGCTGAAAAATCTTTTGTCATTCTTCTCGAACCTTTTGAGAAAAATATTCGCGGGACAAATGGTGTTAGGAGAGCACGAAGATGGAATTTTCAGAAGAACATATACCCCGGCGAGTGGGATATTCACAAACGCAATCACCCGGGAATACGGTCGGAGGTGACACTGCATACAACAAAGGTCAAGAACCTGAAGACTGGTGGAGTGAGATTCAACACATGCACGGCCACGTTGGCCCCTGGAACGTTTTGGGATGGCGCATAGGTCAGGCCGCCTTGCGAGAATTCGATACGAAATGGGGCTGGCATGAGCTTGATATTGTTTGCTACGTTCCTCTCAAAACACCATATTCCTGCATGGCCGACGGCCTGGTCATCGGCACCGGCAACACAATCGGCCGGCTCGACCTTCGTCTGGCCGAAGTCGCCTGCCTGGATTTCATCAGCGTCATTGTGCACCGTAAGGATGGTACGGGACCTGTTCTTATGTTTAAGCCCCGGCCAGCCTACCTGCGGCATATAGACGCCCCGAAGCCGGAGGAATTAGAGAAGCTGTCAAAAGAATGCAGAAAGACGAAGGAAAGCGACCTGTTCGAAATACAGCGAATCCCGGCATCAAAAAATTAGAGCTGAGATCGAAATAGCTCGTAATATTAATGAAGAGCAGACAATTCGAGAGAAAAAACCGGGATTTTGCCGGGATGGAGGTATACTTTCGGCGAATTTTCGACGGAACTCTTGAAATAGTAGCACCTTTCTGCTAATTTTATGCGCAGGATGCAGGAAGTTATAATCCGTTGGACTTTTAATAAAAGATGAACAACAAGATGTTACAGGATTCCCATTATGCACATGGCTAATGAATTGCTTTCGATCCCAGTTGCTACCGGGACGCTGGCCATCGCAGGCGGCGGTCTGGGCTTAATCTGTCGAAAGGTAAGGCAGGTAATCGCCGCCGACAAGCTTGCCCTGATGGGGATCCTTGGCGCGTTCGTTTTCGGCGCCCAGATGGTCAATTTTCAGCTTCCGGCGATGCCCGGCACAAGCGGCCATTTAATCGGGGCGGTTCTGCTTGCAATTATACTCGGCCCGCACCTGGCTGCGATTGTCATATCTTCGGTAGTGATAGTTCAATGCCTGATCTTCCAGGACGGCCCGCTTTAGCGGGCTGGCCCTCGGATGCAACATCATCAATATGGCCCTGGTACCGAGCTATCCGGGCTACTTTTTATACAGAACAATCACAAACGGCAGGTTCAGCAGCTTAAAGGTGTACATCGGGGCGATGCTTGCCTGTGTGATTGTGACCGAAGCCGGCGCGATTCTCGTGGCTATCCAGGCGGCACTGTCAGGTGTCCTGGCGGTTCCGTTTTCAACGTTCCTAATCGCAATGACTGGTGTTCATTTCCTGATGGGATTTATCGAAGGCCTGGTCACCGTGGCGGTATTGGCGTACCTCCAGCAGCTTAGACCCGACATCGTGGCCGATTCTCTGCCGAGGACAGTCAGGCTTAGCAAAAACGCCGTACTCGCAACGCTGTTGTTTCCTGCAGTTCTTGCCGGGGCGGGATTGTCTCTGCTCGCATCCGACCTTCCCGATGGTCTCGAATGGAGCTACGCCGAAAGGCCGGACCAGCCAGGGTTCCAAACTATCGTGTCAAACCCCGACACCAGAATTACTGCAGTGGACGACTTGCAGTCAAAGTATTCCCTGATGCCCGATTATTCCGCGCGAGCCTCAAAGCCTGGCAACGTCAGCGGCACGCAGACCCATGCCGGGGCAGGCTGGACCAGCTTTGCGGGCATCTTCGGCTCAGTAGTGACAATGGCGGTCATCTGGCTGACAGCGTGGATGCTCAGAAGAAAGCAGGCATCATAACCGCATCTTACCGAAGACACAAAAAGTAAGACACAGAAAATGCACCACGCATACATCGACAAATTCGCTTACCAGGATTCCGCAATCCATCGGCTTGACAGCGGGGTCAAATTTCTGGTCGTGCTCGTTTTTACCGCCGTGGTGGTTTCCCTGCCGCGTAGCTCGCTGAGCATCCTGGTCTGTTACGCAATCGGGCCGTTTGCACTTTTAGTCTGGGCCGGGATTCCGCTGAAGTTTGTATTCAAACAAATCCTGCTTGTCTGCCCGTTTGTTACGATCCTGGCCCTGAGCTGCCCGCTGTATGACAGGACTCCCGTGCCCGTCAGTTTCGGGCCGTTTTCATGGCAGATATCGATGGGATGGATGCGTTGTTTCGTCATACTTGGAAAGTTCGTCGTTACAATGCTGGCTCTGATCGGACTGGTATCGACCACACGGTTCAGCGACTTGCTCGCCGGCCTGCAAAAGCTCGGCCTGCCCAGGCTGCTGATTATTCAGCTCGGATTTCTGTACCGCTATATCTTTGTCCTGATCGACCGGGCGCATCACATCCTGCGCGCCAGAGCCGGCAGAAAACTCAGGAACCTCGGATTCAAAAGGGAGCTGAAAACCGCGGCATCCATGCTCGGCTCGCTCTTTATCCGCAGTATAGACACCGCAGAGAACATCAGCATCGCCATGCAGGCCCGCGGCTTCGATGGGAATTGGCGCACAATCTCGAAGCTGAAGGTTCGGCTTTGTGATTTAATCTTCGTCCTGGCGGCGGCAACCTT
Source organism: Sedimentisphaerales bacterium (assembly GCA_016936275.1). Taxonomy (GTDB): domain Bacteria; phylum Planctomycetota; class Phycisphaerae; order Sedimentisphaerales; family Anaerobacaceae; genus JAFGPJ01. The sequence continues at coordinate 3,294 of JAFGPJ010000117.1, read as the reverse complement.
CACGGCGGGATTATATTTTTTCGTAAAACCAGTCTTGCAGATTGAGTAGGGTGTGCAGCTTGTCTTTTAGCTGCACACGCTGCAATATGAACCGCGTGTGCAAAAAAAACGTTTGCACACCCTACATTCACTGCATTACGTGCCGTCCTTGAAAAGCAGAGGTGATGCAACCAAATAAATATAGAAAAAACACGTGCAATTTGTGCATTCTGCCTTTAGAATCAGGGAGTTATTAATTTGATGCTGGATATACGAATGGAGTCTATCATGGAGAAAGAAATTATCGCCGAAACGGTTTTGGAAACGCATATAGGACCAAAACAACCGTCCCGGGGCAAGGTCCGCGACATTTATGACCTGGGAGACAAGCTGCTCATCGTGGCAACCGACAGGATCAGCGCTTTCGACGTCGTAATGAGCAGCGGCATACCTTATAAAGGAATAGTGCTGACACGGATTTCGCGTTTCTGGTTTGATTTTCTGGCCGACAGTATCGAGCATCATCTTATCGGCGACAACATTGCCGATTTTCCGGAACCGTTCTGTGACCACGCCGAGCAGTTGGCCGGTCGGAGTATGCTGGTAAAGAAGGTCGAAGTTCTGCCGGTTGAGTGTGTCATTCGCGGGTATTTAGCCGGATCGGGCTGGAAGGAGTATCAGAAAAACGGCACGGTTTGCGGACAGAAGCTGCCGGCCGGTTTGAAGCAATGCGAAAAGCTGCCGGAGTTGATATTCACGCCGGCGACTAAAGCTGAGAGGGGAACGCACGATGAGAATATCAGCTTCGAGCAGTGTGTGGATATTATCGGCGAAGAAGCAGCCGGTTACGTGCGCGACAAAAGCACAGAAATCTTCGAGAAGGCCAGCGAATACGCCGAGAACAGGGGAATTATCCTGGCCGACACGAAGTTCGAATGGGGATATACGGATGATAAGATAATTCTGATAGACGAGGTTCTAACGCCGGACTCTTCGCGATTCTGGCCTGCCGACAAGTACCGGCCCGGCAGAGACCAGGAGAGCTTCGACAAGCAGTTCGTACGCAACTATCTTGAAAGCATAAACTTCGACAAATCGGGGCCCGGCGTAGAGCTGCCCGAAGATATCACGGCAAAAACCAGCGACAAGTACATCGAGGCCTACGAACGGCTAACCGGCAGGAAATTCGAAAAATAGCCACATTTACAGGGAGGGCGATCATCATAAGCAACGAGCCAGCAGTCAAAAGATAATTCCTGCATAGCCGACTGCGTCTGCACTGGTGGTTCCCATCTTCTGCAGCATGATTTCGTTGCTCGTGGTGTGCCCCAGCAACAGGCCCTGCTTGCAGCCGAGTTTTTTTGCCGCCGCAACCGTAGCCGCCACCGCGCCGGGACCGCAGGCGTTGCCGTCCTTTGCCGCGCCTGCGAGCAATTCGGCCGGCTTGAGTTTCAAAGCCAAATCGATAAATTTTTTGTCGTTAACATTCTTTGCCCATGTTAAAGCGTTCTTTCCGGTACCCATCGGGGCAAAGCCGTAACGCGGGCCGTAATGGGTCAAATCGGTCGAGCCGATGCAGACTATTTTCTTGTCCTCCTGCCAGCCGATAATATCGCCGACACGAGCGCCCAGCTCGATTGCCTGTTCAGAAGGCGGAACCAGCACAGGCACTATCTTGGCGCCGGCAAACAGTTCCTGTATGAACGGTATCTGCACCTCGATACTGTGCTCGCTCAAGTGAGCATTAGAGTCACTGACCGCCTGGCCTGTACCCAACATTGCTTCGGCCAATTCCTCGTCAATAAAAACCTCACCCATCGGCGTTATCCAAACGCCCTTGTCGTCAACGGCCGGCGAGGTGCCGAAATAACGGTGGGCGGCCCCGAATATTACAAACGTATTGACCTTTTCATGCTGCTGTTTAATCGCCAAGAAGACCAGCGCCGCCAAATCGCCGCTGAACGTCCAGCCGGCATGAGGGACAATACCCGCTGCTATCGTCTCCGGCAAAGGCTCGCTTAGATCTGCCGCTTCCAAGCACTCGTGAATCGCGCTGAGGCAGGAATCGTGCTGGCCCGGATAAAACTGACCTGCAACAACAGGTTTTCTCGCTTGCATTTTCGGCTCTCCTTAAAGCTATTTTTTGATTGCCGATTGCCGACTGTCGATTTACAATCGAAAATCGTAAACCTGTGCCCGCAAAAGCGGGTAACGAAAATGCCGATTGACCATTGTAACCTTTTAATAAGAGAAAACAATATGGTATCAGAAAAAACAGCCCCCGTCGCAATTGTAATGGGCTCGGACAGCGATATGAAAGTCATGAAAAGCTGCATCGAGCAGCTCGGCGATTTCGGCATCGAGCCTGTCGTGCGGATAATTTCGGCCCACCGGACGCCGGAGATTGCCGCCGACTTCGCCCAAAACGCCGCCGAAAACGGAATAAAGGTCATAATCGCCGCCGCGGGCATGGCCGCTCATCTTGCCGGCGCCATTGCGGCCAAAGTTACCCTGCCGGTCATCGGCGTGCCGCTGGACTCGGGCACAGGCCTGGGCGGAATGGATGCCCTGCTGAGCACGGTACAGATGCCGCCCGGCGTGCCGGTAGCGACTGTGGCCATCGGAAAGGCCGGTGCGAAGAACGCCGCGATTTTAGCCGTGCAGATTCTTGCCCTTGCCGATGCAGGTTTGAGCGAAAAACTGGCTGACTTTAAGCAGCAGCAAAAGCAAAAGGTAATCGAAAAAGACGCCGCCCTACAATAGCCGGCACAAATTGGCTTTGTTTAACTTTGAATTGGCTTTGTTTTTTCAAATCCATCCCACGATATGCAGAAGCAAACCACTAAATGACATTAACAGCTACCTTGCATTGCCACATAGCGTATGTACCATCAAGGCGGCTTGTATGCAGTCCTTGGGAGTCCACTTTAAGGCGTCCTGTGGACTTACGGGGAACGAGAAAATTGGCTTTGATTGGGTATGTTTTTTTCGCCGCCCGCTGGGCGGTTATTACAATATCCTCCTTTCAAATATGATGTTATATCAATTTGCCCTTTCAAAAATTGGCTTTGTTTTTTCAACTTCCTTAACCGCAGACGCCGTCCCGAGTAACGCCGGGGGATCAACGCAGATTTACCCTGTGAGATAGCAGCTTGCCTATCTCATGGGGTAAAAAAATCATAAACCGACGATTAATTCCTCCATTTCCAATTCTCCAATTCACTTAATTCCCTAATAAACTCAACTTTAACTACGAACAACGAACTATGAACTACCAACTAATACATTCTACGATCCGGAATTCAAAAAAGCGGG
>JAFGPJ010000116.1 GCA_016936275.1 Sedimentisphaerales bacterium | reverse complement strand
GAGGTGACGCTGGAATATGCCAGGCAGATGACGTGCCGGACATGTGCCAGCGCGGGCGGCGGCTGTCATTTTCTCGGAACGGCGGCAACGTCTCAGGTCGTTGCTGAGGCTCTCGGGATGAGCCTGCCACATTCTGCGCTTGCGCCGTCGGGCCAGGAAATCTGGCTGGACATGGCGCGTCGCTCAGCCAAGGCGCTGGTCCGGCTGCATCAAAGCGGCATAAATATAAAAGACATTCTTACTGAACAAGCCCTTCATAACGCAATGGTTGTGTATGCAGCTTTCGGCGGTTCGACAAATTTGCTGCTGCACATACCGGCTGTTGCCTATGCAGCGGGATTGAGCCGCCCTGCTTTGGAAGACTGGAAGAAAATCAACCGGGATGTGCCGCGCCTTGTTGATGTTTTGCCGAACGGGCCTGTTGGCCATCCCACCGTTCGGGTCTTTCTTGCCGGGGGAGTGCCGGAAGTCATGCTGCATCTGAGACAACTTGATCTTTTGGATTTGGACGTGGTGACAGTATCTGGCAAGAGCTTGAACGAAATGCTCGACTGGTGGGAAACATCGGACCGGCGGCAAAGATTGCGGAAGTTATTATATGAAAAAGACGGCATTGATGCGGACGAGGTGATTATGAATCCCCAGCGCGCCCGGCAGTGCGGCTTGACCAGCACTATGACTTTGCCCAGGGGCAATCTCTCGCCGGAAGGCTCGGTTGTTAAAAGCACGGCCATTGACCCGACACTGCTGGACAATGACGGCGTATATCGCAAAATCGGTCCCGCCCGCGTGTTTACGAGTGAGTCCGACGCTATACGGGCCATAAAAGCAGGTGACATAAAGCCCGGCGACATTATCGTGCTGATTTGTGCAGGCCCGATGGGAAGCGGAATGGAGGAAATCCTGCAGGTAACCGGCGCGCTGAAGCATCTTTCATGGGGCAAACAAGTCGCGGTCATAACTGACGGCCGGTTCAGCGGGGTTAGCACGGGCGCCTGCATCGGCCACATCGCCCCGGAAGCCCTGGCAAAAGGCCCGGTAGGAAAAGTGCTGGATGGAGATATCATCCAAATTATTATCGACTGTAAAAATCTCCAGGGAAGTGTTGATATGATCGGAAGTGCTGAGACTCCGGAGAATCAGCAAAGCGTGGAATTTGGCGCCCGCATATTAGCTGAACGCCGCTTTCGATCCGATCTGACGCCTCATTCGAATTTTCCGGACGATACGCGCTTATGGGCAGCTTTGCAGGAGATAGGCGGAGGAGTATGGGGCGGTTGTGTTTACGATGTTGATGCTATCGTAGAAATACTGAAAACCGGCAAAGGAGCCTTGCAGAAGAAGTAGCAGATCAGTACATTTGGTTTTCTCGTTTTGATAAGGATTTTTTGATGGCGGATAATAAGAAAAAACTTTCGGGTGTTTTCGCTCCGGTGGTGACACCCTTCCATTCAGATGAGCTTGCTCTCGACGACTTGAGATTCAACCTGCAAAAACTAAAGCAGACGGAGCTGGCCGGCTACCTTGCCCTCGGCTCGAACGGCGAGTTCAGGAGTCTGACCGAAAAGGAACAGGTCCAGATTCTCGAAGTATTCGCTGAAGAAAAAGACGACAAGGTCGTCATGATCGGCACCGGCTGTGAATCCACAAAGCAAACCATCGAAAAGTCGAAAATTGTTTGCGAGATGGGCTTCGACTATGTCAGCGTTCTTTCGCCGTGCTATTTCGCCAAACAGATTGACGGCAACGTTCTCAAAAGCCATTTCGAGCGAATCGCCGATTCAATCGACATTCCCGTATTACTCTACAACGCCCCCGGTTTTACGGGCGGAATGAGAATACCGGCAAATACTATCGTCGAACTCTCAAAGCACCCAAACATTGCCGGCATGAAAGACTCCTCCCCGGAAGGGCCGGCCAAATTACTTTCCTGCATAGATCCAAATGAAGATTTTCACGTCCTGTCCGGTTCCGCCAATTTTTTCTATCCATGCCTTCATCTGGGAATTCACGGCGGGGTAGTATCTCTTGCCAACGCCCTGCCGGACCCCTGTTGCGAGCTTTACCGGTTGTTCCAACGGGGCAAGTTTGACCAGGCGAGAACGCTTCATTTTAAGCTTTCCCGGCTCAATCAGGCCGTTTCAGGAAAATGGGGCGTGGCGGGTGTAAAAGCTGCTATGGACGTAATGGGATTCAAGGGAGGTCAGCCTCGCGGTCCCCTAAGCGCCGTAGCGAGTGAGGCCGTGGAAAAGATTAAACAGCAAATTGTGAATGAAGGTTTCATATCCTAACCAAAGCAATGAGCAAGCCTCAAACAACAAAAAACACAACCATATTAGCGGTGGATATCGGCACGACCGGCATGAAAATGGGTGTGTTTCAAATCTTCGATGAGGCCGTTGAGCCGGTCAGACAATTCTCGCAGGAATACGAGGTAAACATCTACAATAATGGCTTGTTCGGTGACATCGAACAAGACAAATGGAAACAAGCTTTTGTCGCCGGCTGCAAAGCAATGGAGGATGTCACTGCCGATGTCGATGTGATTTCTCTTTCGGGAACAACACCCGGCCTGACGGCGATGGACAAAAACGGCGAAGCTCTCTATCCGGCGATATTGATGCTCGACCAGCGTTCCTGCGACCAGGCCCGATTCATAATAGACACTATTGGAAAGGAGCATCTGCTAAAAATCACGGCAAATATGCCGGTCGCGGGAGGATGTTCGCTGGCCAGCATCCTTTGGATTAAAGACAACCATCCCGATATTTTCCAAAAAACTTACAAGTTCGGCCATTCGAATACGTATATCGCTCGTTGGTTGACGGGCGCCTTTGCTATCGATCCATCTTCCGCGTCACTCACTGCCTTGTATAATACCGTTGCCAACAATCTGACCTGGAATGAAGATATTGCCACGACTTTCGATATGTCACTCGGCCTGCTGCCGGACATCATCCAGGCATACGAAAGCGTCGGCCAAGTCAGCGGGTCACTCGCTAAGCAGCTCGGCTTCAAAAAAGAGCCGGCTGTGCTCATCGGAGGCAACGATGCCGTGCTGGCCGCCTATTCGGTAGGGATCAATGAGCCGGGGGACATTATTAACGTCAACGGCACATGCGAAATCTCTTTAGTATGCCTGGACCGGTGCCTGCCGTCGACCGATTATAATATCCGGGCACATGTATTGGCCGACCGATGGCTGACACTGCACGTGATGAACGCCGGAGGAAAAGCACTGGACTGGTTTAGAGAACTTTTTTGTAGCGAGTTAAGCGCTGAGCAGTTTTATGACGACTTCCTTCCATCAGCGATAGAAAGCTGGCTTCAGCAGCAAAGCGGCGTGACCTATGTCCCTTATCTTATGGGTTCTCGTTACAGTCTTGAGCCGCTCAAAGCGCAACTGTTGGGATTGACTCAGCAAACGTCACGCGAGGAAATTCTGGCTGCAATTGTCAGAGGACTATGCGAATATCAAAAAGCACACTTAGACGATATTGGAAAGAATGTCTCTCTTCAAAATGTTATCCATGTCACGGGCGGGGCGACAAATCCCGCTTTGATACGTGCTAAATCAAAGTGGATGAGGGACTGCGAATACGTCTATGAACAGCAGTCTTCGATGAAGGGTGCCGCCCTGCTCGGTGTCAAATATATCGAGAATCGAACAAATCCATAACCGGTCTTTGGAAGGGAAAGCAATATTATGCTCAATCTTCACCCGCTGATGATTCTTGTCGTCGGCATGCTGACAGTCATCATGATGATAGCGTTGCTGAGAATGAATGCATTTATAGCACTAATCACATCGGCGGTAGTTGTGAGCATGCTTGCTCCCGGAGACCTGGCCGAGAAGATCAGCCGGGTGGCTGCGGCATTCGGAAGCACGGCCGGCAGCATCGGCATTGTTATTGCTCTGGCCGTGGTTATCGGCAAGTGCATGATGGACAGCGGAGCGGCGGACCGTATCGTCAGAGGTTTTCTTTCGCTGCTTGGAGAAAAACGCAGCTCTACGGCGCTGATGGCCAGCGGTTTTGTGCTTTCGATTCCGGTATTCTTCGACACGGTGTTCTATCTGCTGGTGCCGCTGGCGCGATCCATGCACCGGCGCACAAAGAAGCATTACCTGAAATATGCAATGGCTATTACATCCGGCGGAGTTCTCACGCATTGCCTTGTGCCCCCTACTCCCGGGCCGCTTGTCATGGCCGACAATCTCGGCATTGATATCGGAGCGATGATTATGATAGGTGCGCTGGTGGCATTTCCCGCTGCCTTTGTCGGCATGTTCTTCTCGGGATGGGTGGATCGGCGGCTGAATATACAGATGAGACCTCTTAGCGGCGAGATGACCGAGCCGGAGCCGCTGGCAGACCATCAACTGCCGGGCCTGCTGGTGTCACTTCTGCCGATTGCCCTGCCCGTGCTGCTTGTCTCGACTAATACAATTGTCCACACGATGGCCAAAGGCGCTGCTGATGGCTCGGGGCTGAGCCGGGCCGCGGAAATCACCGCTGTTTTAGGCGATGTGAATCTGGCAATGCTCATATCGGCGGCCATCGCCATGCTGATGCTTAAGAGCAAACGCGCCCTTACAAATGCACAACTGGGCAAGGTGGTCGAGGCTTCGCTGATGAGCGGCGGCATGATTATCCTGATAACCGCCGCCGGCGGCGCATTTGGTGCGATGCTCAAGACGGCACAGATCGGCCCGGCGATAGAAAATCTTTTCAAGGGCAGCGGAACTCAACCAACAGAAGGACTGTTGCTGCTGGGTATGGGTGCTTTTATCGCTTCGATGATTAAAATCGCCCAAGGTTCGAGCACCGTCGCGATGATAACGGTCTCGGCGATGATCGCCGCTATGGTTCCATCGAAAGAAGCATTAGGCTATCACCCTGCTTATCTGGCGACGGCCATCGGGGGCGGCTCGCTGATCGGCTCGTGGATGAATGACAGCGGTTTTTGGGTCTTCGTGAAAATGACCGGCCTGACCGAAGCCGAGGGCCTTAAATCATGGACGCCGCTCTTAGCCATAGTAGGTTTCGCAGCGGTAGTCGTCTCGTTTATCCTGGCTGTGATATTGCCGATGTCCTAATCGACCGGCATTGTTTCTTAATTATGCTATAATATCATCCATTTCTCAATGCTTTCATAGCTTTTCTCGCAAGCAAACCGACAGGCTGCTTCTACTAACCTGATAAAAAATGTTTTTCAGTGCGAAAAAAGGCTGTAAGCATTTGCTCACAGCCCTTTTATTTGAAATTTCCTTTTGTTATGGACTTACTACGCGATTGTAAATACGGACATCGTCGATCAGGCCGGACCAGAGGCTGCCCGTTTCTATTCCATTGCCGGCGCCAATAAACAAGCCGCCTTCACCACTTTCCAGACCGGGTAATGGTGCATCGTCCCTGGCAACCTCCGCTCCATCAACGTATAAATACCTGTATGAGCCAT
>JAFGPJ010000115.1 GCA_016936275.1 Sedimentisphaerales bacterium | reverse complement strand
GGCGTTCGCCCGGGTGAAGCGAAAGTCCGCGCCGGAGGTCGCAATGCCGATAGGCCCCTCCTCGAAGATTCGCCGGAACCGCTCCTCACTCTCTCGGAGAGATTTTCCCATCCAGTTAATCTCGGTGATATCTGTTATAATCCCATCAACTCTGGCAACATTACTGTCTTTATCATGGCTCAAATGTCCCTGGTCACATACGTATCGTACTTGCCCTGTCTCTTTGTGAACGATTCTATACTCCAAATTATAGGGAATATTATCCTGACAGGCTCTAAGATAGGTATTAACTGTTTTCTCTTTATCATCAGGATGAATGCACTTAGGCCAGGCTTCGGGATCCCGATAAAGCTCCTCGGGAGAGTATCCCGTCCAGACTTCCCATTTCTTCGATATAAAAGTTGTCGGTCCGGTTTTTCCAGGATAAGCAGAATAAATAGCACATGGAACATTTTCAATTAAAGTTCTGTATCTATCTTGTTGTGTATTGTCTGAATCATCCCGTTCTTTTTGTTTAATCGGATTGCTAAGTAACCGCTCGTATTTCCTCTTTCTGCTGTGTAGTGTTTTGAGCCTTTCGTTTGACCTTTTCTCGCTTTCAGAATTCAGCATGATTTTATCTCCTGCCGATTAAATGAACTCCAAAACATCTATGCAATTGCCACCTGTTGAATCCGAAAATGCTCATCAGCAAAAACATTAACCCTATTTCGAACAGTGATTTCTATAAATAGAAGTTTCGGTCAAACTTCCGATTTTTCCAAACTTCATGCTCAGTTTATAGGGATAATGCAAAGCATTCTAAGGACAGAATCACCCGTGTTCATAAACCGGTGCTCTCTATTCGGCGGTACAAAAACCACGTACTCGGAGCCTAATGGGTGCTCCTGGCCCTCGAAGATAAAAGTTCCTTCTCCTTCCAGGACAAATACCTCATGCTCCTCTGGATGCGTGTGCAGGGGCGTATGCCCGCCGGGCTGAAGCTCAAACATACGCATCGCAAAGTTCTGGGCTCCATCTTCTTTGGAAATAAGCCATCTTATTCCCACATCTTTCGCCCCGTCCGTTTCTACCGGACTCTTGCCGATATTACTGCTTTTCTCGATCTTCATCTTTATCTCCACTCGACAATGATAAACGCTCAACCGAGCTTTTTGGCGAGGATTTCAGAAGCAACCTTCGGATTTGCCTGGCCTTTTGTTTTCTGCATTACCTGACCGAGCAGAAAACCTCGGGCCTTTTTGCTCTTTTTGCCGCCGCTGATGACATCCTCGACAGCGTTGGGATTCTCCGCCAAAACATGGTCGATTACTTTCTCCAGTTCGCCGGCATCGCTTGTCTGGAGCAGGTTGAGCTCTTGGGCTAAAATTTCCGGTTCTTTACCCGTCTGGACCATTGCCTCAAAGACAGGAACCGAGGAACTGGCGCTGATTTGGCCGGCATCGACCATTTCCGCCAATCGCGCGAGACTTTGAGGTTTGATACCCAGCTCATTGATGCCAAAGCTCTTTTCCTTCGCGATTTTCAGGCCAGTCTGAGTAAGCAGGTTACAAATTCGCTTCGGCTCGGCGCCGGTTTTAAGTGCTTGTTCAAAAAAATCCGAAATTGAGCGATCAGCCGTCAGAACTCCGGCATCATAATCACTAAGCTGGAATTCCCGGACATATCGCATCTGTCTTTTTAGCGGCAGCTCGCACAATGACAACCGGATATCATCCAGCCATCCTTCCGTCAACACTACTGGTACAAGGTCGGGCTCGGGAAAATATCTGTAATCGTGGGCCTCTTCCTTTTCTCTTTGCAGAACGGTTGCTTCACGTTCATCGTCCCAGCCGCGTGTGGTTTTATTGCCCATCTCCAGGGTAACGCCGGTATCAAGAAATTCATCAAGCTGTCTTTGCTCCTCGTAGTTCACACTTCTTTCCAAAGCTCGGAAACTGTTGAGGTTTTTAACCTCGACAATGGGCGTTCTGTATTCCTTGCCGTCCTTGGTGATTGCCAGATTAATGTTGGGCTCAAACCGCATGTGCCCTTTTTGCATATCCGCTTCGGAAACACCGAGAAATCTCACCATTCGCTGCAGCTCGATGGCAAGCGCACGGACTTCAGCACCGCTGTTCATGTCCGGCTCGGTCACAATCTCCAGCAGCGGCGTGCCAGTCCGGTTCAAATCCACCTGAGAGTAATTACCCGCCGTGTGCAGGTTCTTGCCGGCATCTTCTTCAAGATGCGCTCGTATGATTCCGACCTTCTTGGTCTGGCCCGACTCAAGCGGTATCTCGATAAGGCCGTCGGCACCAAGCGGCAAATCGTACTGGCTTATCTGGTAATTTTTCGGCAAATCCGGATAGTAATAACTTTTCCTGTCCCACTTGGTAAACATTGCTATCCGGCAGTCAAGGGCCAGCGCAGTCAGAACGGCGTACTCGTATGCCTGCTTATTCATCACCGGCAGAACACCTGGCATTCCGAGACACACGGGGCAGACTCTGCTGTTGGGCGCAGCACCGAATTCCACCGCGCAGCCGCAAAACATCTTGCTCTTGGTGCAAAGCTGCACATGAATTTCAAGACCGACTATGACTTTATATTCAACTCCATGCATATTAACAAACCACGAATGAACACGAATAAACACAAGTTTTTTAGATATTTAATTCAATATAGATTCTTAATCTCGAATACTAAATAGGCCCATTCTATATGTAATATTTTACTTCTACTTTCCAGGGGAAAACCGTTCTTTTAGATCTAATATATACCAAATTATAGCAAGAATAGCCGCCATAAACACGATTGCCCCTGTAATATACGGCCAGGCTTTTTTACAATAAGGGTTTTTCTTTGCAATAATTGCCTCTTGCTTTTGTATAATAACATTTTTGTTTCGATTGCTTGTTTCTCTTTTTCTTTCTTATTGTTAATCCCTCTTTCAAAGTCCTTCAAAATATTTTGTGAAGCCAAACCTGTATTAACTAAAAAGGCGTTGGCAAATGGAATTAATTTTTTGTATTCATAGTCGACAATTGCAAGCAATTTTTCCTTGCATTGCCCCAATGAAATATTGGCAAAATCTCTTTTCAATGATTCGATAATGTAGTCAATCAAACCATCTATGTGTTCATAGTGAATCCGTAACTGTCTGTTTATACATATTGTAGAATTGTATAAACCGCGATTAATGTGGTCTTGTACTATTTCCCCTGTTCTTTGGGTAAGAATTTTTGAATTTTTTGACAAATAATCTCTCATAAGTAATTCAATAATAGAATAAAAATCTTTCTTTTTGTGTTCATTCGTGTTCATTCATGGTCAATTATTGGTAATTTACAAAACCAGCCTTTTATACTCAAACCTTGGTTTGACGAAGGTCATAATTAGTCCAAGCTTAATTCCTGTAGCACGAAGGTAATTTAATACTTGGGCTTTGTGAACATCTGAGATAGTTCCTACAGTTTTCAACTCGAGTATTATCTTATTATCAACCAAAATGTCCGCAAAGTATTGCCCTATAACTTTATTTTGGAAATAAACATCCGCTGGAGCCTGTTGCTTGACAGGTATACCTTCTCTGTCAAGCAGCACCATAAGAGCATTCTCGTATACTTTTTCCAAGAAGCCACAGCCAAGCTCGTTATGCACTTCGAGCGCCAGTTCAATAATTTTATAGGAAAGGTCTTTATAAGGTATATTACTATCATCCATCTCAGAAGCGAAGCTGAAATAATTAGTGTAAATTCGTGTTCAATCGTGGTTTGTTATTTCTATATCAGGTTTTTTCTTGTGCCAGTCCGTTTCTTTCTCAAACATTCTTGCGATTCGCAGCAGCTTGTCTTCGGCAAAGGTCGGGGCCAGTATCTGCAAACCAACCGGCAGATTATTTTCATCTAATTCACAAGGGATGCTTATCCCCGGGATGCCGGCCAAATTAACGGCGATAGTGTAAATATCCGACAGATACATTTGCAGCGGGTCGTCGACTTTCTCGCCGATCTTAAAAGCAGTCGTTGGCGCCACCGGCATAATAATGCAATCGCATTTCTCAAACGCCTCGGTGAAATCGCTGCGTATTAAATTCCTGACTTTCAGGGCCTTCAAATAATAGGCATCATAATAACCGCTGGACAGAGCATACGTGCCGAGCATGATCCGCCTTTTGACTTCTTCGCCGAACGCCTCGGCACGGGATTTCGAGTAAACCTCGATATAATCCGCCGGATTTTCCGTCCGGTGCCCGTAATGAACGCCATCATACCGGGCCAGGTTGCTCGATGCCTCCGCTGTAGCAATAACGTAATAAGCCGCAATTGCATAATCCAGATGAGGCATATCAATTTCTGTAACTTCGGCCCCAAGCTTCATGTATAAATCTATCGCCTCATTGAGAGCTTTTTGCACCTGTTCGTCGGCACCAGCAGTAAACTGCGGCACGATTGCTACTCTGAGCTTTTCTATCGGCTCATCAAGCTTTTTCAGGTAATCGCAGACAGGTGCGATTGTTTCGTCAATACTTGTGCTGTCCGCCGGGTCATGGCCGGCAATGACATTCATCATTAACGCCGTATCAGCGACATTTTGGGTGATTGGCCCTATTTGGTCCAGACTTGAACCATAAGCAACAAGTCCGTATCGAGAAACTCTGCCGTATGTCGGTTTTAAGCCCACAATCCCGCAGAAACTCGCCGGCTGGCGAATCGATCCGCCCGTATCGGAGCCGAGTGCAGCAAAACAAAGCCGCCCCGCCACCGCCGCCGCCGGCCCCCCGCTGCTTCCACCCGGCACCCGGCTCGTATCCCACGGATTTACCGTTCGTTTTAAACCCGAGTTCTCCGTGCTCGAACCCATCGCGAACTCGTCCATGTTCGCTTTGCCGACAATGACCGCATCGGCGGCCAGCAGCTTTTCAACCACAGTAGCGTTGTAGGGAGCATGAAAGTTCTCAAGTATCTTCGAAGCGCAGGTCGTCGCTCCAAAGGTCGTGCACATATTATCCTTGATCGCAACAGGAACGCCCGCCAACTGCCCGACCGGATCACCGGCGGCAATTCTTTGGTCGACATCCGCCGCTTTTTCCAGCGCCAATTCTTCAAACGTGCTGATATATGCGCCAATGGTCGGCTCGAATTTTCGAATACGTTCGAAAACCGCTTTGGTCGCATCGAGGCTTCTTATTCGCCCGGCGGCAATTCCGTCACGCAATTGGTTTGCACTGAGTTGTTCCATTGCAGAATCCGCGTGTGCAACAAGTTGCACACCCTACGATTTTCCATTACGAAAAGTCACCTGCTATTTCTCCTGACTTGCCCGGCGGTGTTCGAGAAGCCAGTCATAAACTTCCTGATTATTGTACGTTTCGGTCCAGGAATCATGGTTCGCTTCGGGATAGATAGTTAATTTTGCATTTCCGCCGCGAGCGTTGATTGCTTCGACCATTTCTTTTGACTCTTCAACCGGAACAACGCTGTCTTTTGCTCCGTGGAACGCCCAGATCGGCGTATCTTTAAGGAATATGGACATGATGCGATTGCCGCCGCCGCAAATCGGCACTGCGGCTGCAAACCGGTCAGGATACTCAGAAGCAAGAGCCCATGAGCCGTACCCACCCATACTTAAACCGGTCAGATAAACCCTCTGAGTGTCCACATCATAACGTGCTATAATATCATCGAGCAGATTGATTAACATTTCGGTTTTTTTGGTCCACCAGTCATCCTCGGGACATTGCGGAGAGACAACAATGAACGGAAAATCTTTCCGCGTCTCGACAATCTTGGGCGGGCCGTGTACTTTTACTTTGTTCAAATCGTCGCCCCGCTCGCCGGCCCCGTGCAGAAATAGCATCAAAGGCCATCTCTTCTGCTCCTTGCCGTAACCTTCCGGCAAAAAGAGCAAATACTTGCAGCTTAATGTCTTTGTTATTTCTTTTTTAAACGTCTGAGCATGCTGGCCCTCCTGCTTAAGCAAATCGGATTTCATCTCACTTTTCTCCATCTGTGCACAACCAATCAGAAATGAAGCTGCAAACACAAAAAATAAAAGATAAGCCGCCCTCATTGTTCAATACCTCCCAGTTAAGTTTCCGACAGCTCTCAGGCGCCGGAGCTGTCATCGAGTATTTTCGGCACTTTGAAAAATTCGGCATCGCGTTGAGGCGCATTTGCTAGCGTTTTTTCGGTCCCGAGCGATTCTTTCACGCAGTCATCGCGAAAAACGTTGCTTATAGGCAGACAATGCGCCAACGGCTCGACATCTTCAGTATCCAGCTCGTCCATTTTCTCAACGTAGTCGAGAATCGCGCTGAGCTGGCCGGTAAATTCTGCAACTTCCGCTTCGGTCAGCTCCAGCCGTGCCAGCTTCGCAACCTTCCTGACTTCCGTTTCGTCAATCTTCTTTGCCACTATGCTCTTGCCTGCATAAATAAAAAGCGAGGCAGAACCCGCCCCGCTTTAAATTACATATCGAAAAACAGACTTGTAGGGTGTGCAAATTCTGTTTTTGCACACCATCGCGAGTTTGAAAAATATTCTCCTTAACCGTTTACCTCCTCGGCGGGCTTGTAATTACGTTTGGGCGGCTTTTCAACCAGTCCCATCCGGATTGCCTTGGCCGAGACTTTGATTCTGCAAACCTTGCCGTCAACGATGGCCCGGACCTTTTGCACATTCGGCTTAAACTTTCTTTTCGTGACGCCGGTCACTCTCCGGCCGACGCCGCCAAGATATTTCGCTTTACCGCGTCTGGATATAGTCCTGCCTGATACCGTCTTTTTACCCGTAAAATAACACACTCTTGACATTCAAAAGCTCCTGTAATTTTCTTATAATTTCAGACACGGATTCACACCGATTGACACAGATTTTTTAAGTTTTTTCTTTTAACCGTGTTTACCAGTGTTAATCAGTGTCTATAAACTTTTTTCAGACGTTCCGCATTCAGCGTCCTGCGACTCAGAACACAGAACGAACAGATTTTCGCCGGGTTTCTATCCCGGCAGAACCCATAAATATACAATTCTCCCCAAAAATTGCAAGCCCAAATCACAATTTATAGCAAAAAAGCCCCAAAAATGCAATTTTCAGGAAATTCCTGCAATATTAAGACTTTCCTGCGTATGTCTATGTGGATACAGAACGAAGTCTAAAATTAGCAATGAATTGAGGAACTCGAAAATGATAACAGTGAATAACTCAATAATAAAGCGAACAATTCCTTTACTTATCGCGGTCTGCATTTTAATCGTCCCTACTCAAGCCCAATACGGTGGTGGTGATGGCACAGCCGAGAATCCGTATTTGATTTATACCGCTGAGCAGATGAATGAGATTGGCTTGCATCAGGAACATTGGGACAAACACTTCAAACTGATGGCCGATATCGATTTGAACGCATATAAGGGAGAAGAATTTAATATAATCGGTAATCCTCCTTTGTGGTTTTGTGGCACTTTCGATGGTGACGGGCACAGGATATCCAACTTCACGTACCATTCGGTAGACAGAAACAATGTCGGGCTTTTCGGATGGGTTTGGGATCAGCATGGTTCCGGGATTATCAAGGACCTGGGCCTTATAGATGTGAGTATTGATGCCGGATCGGGATCTTCTGTAGGCGCTTTGGTTGGAAGCCTCTGGGGAGGAGCTGTTACCGGTTGTTATGTCTATGGGGGTACAATCTTCGGGAATGATGCTGTTGGAGGACTCATCGGGGGCTTTAACGAGATACCTCCACCACGAACATTCATCCAACAGACACCAAATGGCCAGATATCCCAATGCTTCACCTACTGTAGGGTCGATGGTAACACGTACGTTGGCGGATTGGTCGGAAGCAACTTACATGAAATATCAAATTGCTACTCGAATTCCGACGTCTTTGGAATCACTTGGTCTGGTGGGCTGGTTGGAGAGAACTTAGGTTATATTAACAATTGCTATGCAACGGGACACGTCCAAGGAGACGTTTTAATAGGGGGGCTTGTGGGAATCGGCTATCCAAGTGATGTGGCTAATTCTTTTTGGGATTTGGAAGTTAGCGATTGGCAAATCAGCGCAGGTGGTTTCCCCAAGACGACGGCTGAAATGCAAATGCTGGATACATATGTATCCGCTGGCTGGAACCTCGTTGGCGAGAGCGAGAATGGCGCTGGCAACATATGGAAACTGTGCGAAGGACTTGACTATCCTCATTTGGCCTGGGAGAAATACGGCGGGGGTATGGGGACAACAAGCGAGCCTTACAGAATCTGCACTGCTGAACAACTCAAGGCTGTGTGTGAAGAACCTAATGATTGGGATATGTCCTTCAAGTTGATGACCGATATCAATTTGACTGAACTCAGGCAAAACGTTGTGGTTATTGGAAATGAGGAGTTGCCATTCACTGGGACTTTCGACGGCAACGGAAAAGCGATTTCAGGTTTTACCTATAACTCCATAACTGGGGATTATATAGGATTGTTCGGACATGTTAAGGGAGTTGGAGCCAAGATCAAAAATCTGGGTATGATTAGCCCTGATATATTTGTTGGAATGGGGCATTATGTCGGCGCTGTAGTGGGTTACTTAGATCATGGGAGCCTTGAAGGATGTTATGTACAAGGGGGCAAAGTATCAGGTGATTACGAAACAGGAGGATTGGTAGGCCATAATTTTGGAAATGTATTGGACTGTCACTCAAGCTGCGAGCTTTACGGCAACTACAATGTTGGGGGTCTGATCGGGGTGAATCGCTACGCCGTTACCAACTCATCGTCAGTGGGGCTTGTCAAGGGTTACAACACAGCAGGCAGTTTAATTGGGCAGAATAAAACTCCGCAAGAAATAAATTCGTGCTACTCTACAGGAGCTGTTTCGGCTTACACTACCGTTGGTGGACTGGTAGGAGAGAATGACGGAACAATTAGAAATTGCTATGCCATGGGTGATGTATCGGGGCATCAAACTGTGGGCGGGCTCGTAGGAAGTAGTCATTTTGGTAATGCCGTCGCCTGGAATTGTTACTCAACAGGACGAATCACAGCCGAGCGAACTTCAGATGTATCAGCACTAGGAACCGGGTATGAAACCTACAGCTCATTCTGGGACATGGAAACCAGCGGGCAGTCAGAGAGCCGCTACGGCACAGGAAAAACCACTACAGAAATGCAGATGGCGAGTACTTTTGTCGGGTGGGGCTGCGATTCGGCGTGGACTATTGACGAGGGAGTCGACTATCCGAGACTGAGCTGGGAGAACATGCCGGGCCAATTGATTACGACACAGTCATTTCAAGACATTGCAGGCAGCGGGACGGTTGATGATCCGTATAAGATCTACACAGCTCGGCAATTGAATCAAATCGGACTGTTTCCATGCGAATGGACTAGACACTATAGTCTCGAAGAGGACATTGATCTAAGTTCTCTCGACAGCACGCTCTTTAATATCATTGGTAGCGAGAACATCCGTTTCAGGGGAGTTTTTTACGGCAATGGTCACACTATTTCTAACTTTAGCTACAGCAAATACAGACACTATATAGGATTATTTGGGAGCATTTCGTATCCTGCAATAATTGAACGGGTGATTTTGGTTAATCCTTCTATCGAAATACAATACGTCTTGCAGGTTGGCGCACTGGCGGGTAAGCAATATGGCGCAACGGTAAGATATTGTGGTGTGGAGGGAGGCAACATCCACTGCAATCGTAATGTCGGGGGGCTAATTGGAATGAGTAGTGGTGGCATGATAAGTCAGTGCTATTCAATATGTAATGTCTCTGGGGAAATGGAGATCGGTGGGCTGGTCGGTAGTGCGGATCAGACTAACATAACCGACTGTTATGCCAAAGGAACAGTCATCGCCACATCCGACTCAGCAGGTGGGCTTGTGGGGTGGTACTATAGTGGATCTATTAAAAACTGCTATTCCACAGGACAGGTTGTGGCAAGCCGAGATTATGGTGGTTTAGCGGGACGGAGTTCTCGGACAGACTATGAAGGTTGTCTCTGGGATATCCAGACAAGTGGATGTTGGAACAGCGCTTTGGGAACGGGTAGATTGACGCCATATATGAAGCAAGCTCTCACCTTTGTCTTTGCTGGATGGGATTTCGTCTGGGAAGACATCATAGGCACAGAAGATATCTGGTGCATCTGTGAAGGACAAGACTACCCCAAATTGACCTGGCAATTTACCGTAGGGGATTTTGATAACGACGGGGATGTGGATTTTGGTGACTACGGGATATTGACCTCAAGATGGCATCAGACTGATGGTAGTTTCTGGTGTGGTGAAGGCGGCACTGACTTTACGTACGATGGCTATGTGGATTTGGCTGATTTGACTGAGTTCGCTGAAAACTGGCTGACCGGCGTCTCCAATTGATTCATGACAAATTTTTCTTTGTGGCCTCTCGGTGTCCTTCGTGGTGAAATATTTCTAGAATACGCATGGGCAGCAAAGCTGCGTCATCCTACCTGTCTGGAGGTCCCTATTCTGTACGCAGAACGCAACACGCGGAACACAGCACGAATAAAGAACGCCGTTTCATGGAGATTTTTGGAAAATAAGCCCGCCTTTTCGCATTGCCGTTCGTATAATGAATAACAAAATAATTAACAAATAGAATATAAAAGACAGGATAACAGGATGAACAATGTAAGTTGATTTGTGAATTGGAGTATTAGTCCTGGATTCCCGCCCATTCGGCTTCGCTCAGGGCAGGCCCTTCGCGGGAATGACAAAAACACATAACAGTGTCAATCGGTGTTAATCCGTGCCTGACAAAATGCAAGTTGAAAAAACAAAGCCAATTTTATGGTTCATAGTTCATTGTTCATGGTTCGTAACAAAGAGAAGGTAAGGCTATCTGAAAAAAACAAAGCCAATTTACTGAGCGCGGAATTGATGTAACCCCCTATATAATATAGAGTTATGTGTATTTTTGTGCCTTTTAGTGG